>JAHDRO010000346.1 GCA_018433265.1 Bacteroidales bacterium | reverse complement strand
GATGGAAGTATTCTGGGTGGTGAAGCCTGGGGTGGAAAATCGGTCGGTGAAATCATTAATATTATCAGCATGGCTATTCAGAAATCAATTACGGTTTATGAACTGGTTTCTTTTCAGATTGGAACACATCCCTTGTTGACTTCTTCCCCGGTTGTTAACCCGATCATCAGGGCAGCTGAAGAAATAATTTATAAAATATTGCAGGTTAAAAAACAGTAAAATGGCAAAGACCAAACCTTTTGATGAACATTTGGCCGAATATGAACAATGGTTTATTGATAACCACTTTGTTTTTCAATCGGAACTGTCAGCTATACAAAAAGTAATGCCTGCCAAATGCAATGGCATTGAAATAGGGGTAGGAAGTGGAATATGCATCCATGCTGGGAATTAAAGATGGGATTGAATCTTCCTATACTATGAAAAACTCTAATTTTGAATGTCCGGATTTTTGGGAACAGGTCATGGGAAAAAATATTACTTTTGGGATAAGATTTAATTTTGACTATAAACTAAAATAATGCCGAACCGCAAACGAAACAGGAAAATTACAATGCCCCCACCAATGGAAGGTTTTAAACCATTTGGGATACCTATGCGGGAGCTTGAACCTGTAATATTGCTTTATGAAGAATACGAAGCCATCAGGCTGGCAGATTATGAAAACCTCACACAGGAAGAAGCTGCAAAAAAAATGAATATTTCGCGGCCAACCTTTACACGGCTTTATGATAAAGCAAGAAAAAATATTGCCAAGGCTTTCGTTGAAGCTAAAGCCATATTTATACAGGGAGGGAACTATGTTACCGATGATTACTGGTACAGGTGCTATAACTGCCATGAAACCATGATATCCATGAAGCCTGCAAAGCATTGCAGAAAATGCGATTCGGATAATATTATTCAATTAAACAAACAACCAGAAAATGCTGAGTAAGTATAAAGAAAATGAATATTGCATTTGTGTGCTTTGTAACACACGATATAATACTTCCCTTATTTAAACCACCTTGAGGAGTTTAAAGTTTATAAAATTGTTTTGAATATTATTATTTCTAAGCTGCATTTTCATACTTTTCCACAGGTCTTATCCTGCCTATACCTTGATGGGTACGCTTGTAGCTATAAAAGCTGATATACTCTTTAATCCCAAAATAGAGTTCCAATCAGTCGTCAGCGGGGTTAAGATAGATGTGTTCTTGTTTGATGTTCTTCCAGAAACGCTCAATATAGATGTTGTCTTTTGCCCTTTATCAAATAAAAAATAGAGACCAAATATTAGGTATTAGTCCCTGATTTGGTCTCTTTTTATTGAAACTTGCTGAAATTCATCAACGGTTGCGGTGAGGGGGGGATTCGAACCCCCGGAACCCTTGCGAGTTCGGCAGTTTAGCAAACTGCTGGTTTAAGCCACTCACCCACCTCACCGTTAATTGGGTCTATTGCTTAAATTAAATACCTCGCAGTGCGAGGGGCTGCAAAGATACTAATTTTTACTTTTTTTCAATAGCTTCAACATTTATTTCTTCACCTGCCACTTCTTTCAATATTGACACGAGGATATCTGCTTCACTCTTGCTGTTAAAAGGCCCTATGTAGTAAATGCTTTTTCCAGCAACAGATTTCATGGCAATATCTTTTTCCGTATTATTTCTGATAAGCTCAAGAACATACTGCGGTATGCCATCGGGAAATGCTGTAATTTTGACTTGATATGTGGCCGATGAATTTATCTTGTCTTCAAGAAGTCTTGCATTTTTTATACTTATAGTCTTTCCCTTATAATATGCAATAGGTAAAACATCTCTGAATCCCATTGATTTAAGCTTTTGTAAGGCATTGCTTAATTCTTTATAGGAATAGAATCGGCCTGCAGTGTAGTTAAACTTACCATTTTGTGTTTTAGTTTCAAATATGGGCGATATTCCCTTGAAAGATGCTGAATCAGCTTTTGCTGAAAGCATAAAAAGCTGGATAGTATAAAAAAGTTCTTCTGGTATCTCTTGCTCATCTTCGATTAGAACAAAATTACCACTTGTTCTGAATGAAAGATCTGCCGGTTTCACTGGCTCAACAATTTCCATATATGGAAGTTTTCCATAATGTGAAAGTTTTAACTTAAACGGTTCAGCCTGATTATTGATTATTACCGGTTTATTCCATATCTCTTTCTCCCTTGGTATGATAACGCCCTTATTTAAGAAATCCATTTCCTTTTGTTGTATTGCCCTATTTGCACTCATGAGTTTTGACTGTTTTTCCATAAGAATCATCTCGTCTTCGCCAATTTTCTTTATCAGATAATTTCTGTCGTCTTCGTTGTTCAAGGTTGCAAGCAAAGCTCTGTTGGAATTAATAGCCCGAATATTTTCATCAATCTCTTTTTGCAATTGTCGGGCCTCTTTAATCATTCTGGTATATTCGTTCGTTTCAATATCCTTTTTCGATGTGTCTGCAGGAGTTTCGAAACTATTAGCTTTTAAATATGAATCAGTGTTTAAAGAAGCTATTTGTGCTGCTTCTTCTATAGATTGTACAGGACTTCTGACCGGATTGGCTTCAAATGAAAGAATATAAATAGTAATGGAATCAGGAGATGCACAATTTCTGTTAGAGGCAAATACAGCATAATCCCCTCCATCACTCTCTACATAAAGATAATCATCAGCTGGAGACGAATAAGGAAATCCGAGGTTTTGGGGGGTATCCCACACATTACTCTTTTCATCCCAATAACTTACATAAATGTCAAATCCACCCATCCCGGCGAGTCCATTAGAAGAAAAATATAGTTTTTTACCATCGTCACTTTGATATGGTAGAATTT
>JAHDRO010000316.1 GCA_018433265.1 Bacteroidales bacterium | reverse complement strand
TCTCCTTCAAACTCTTTTCTTGTAGCTTGTATCTGGATAATTTCTTTTCCGGTATTAACTCCGTACAATTTAGAAATTGCCTCATTTACTTTTTCTTTTATAAGCTCTTCCGAATTCATAGTTATTTTTTGTTAATAGCAAAATATTTTTTCATTTCTCTCTTTACATTAGGAGCAAGCAAAATAAGACAAGTCATTGTAGGAATAGCCATAAGAGCATACGCACTGTCAATCACTCCAACCACCACATCAAGAGATATTACAGCCCCTACTATCAACATTATAAGAAAGAAATAATTATAATAATGAGCATATTTGGCTCCAAATAAGAAGTTAGTACATTTTACTCCATAGTATGAGTAGGAAAACATTGTTGAAAACGCAAAAATAATAGATATAAGCATCAAAAAATAACTCCCAAGTCCTGGAATTGAAGCTTCAAACGAATTTATAGCCATTTGTATCCCCTGAATTTGTGATACTTCATACTGAGCATTTATTAAAATAGCAAATGCTGTCAAGGTACAAACTAATCCTGAATCAATTGAAGGAGCAATCATGGCAACAAGACCTTCTCTAACAGGTTCACTGTTTTTAGAAGCCCCGTGCATCATTGAGGCAGTACCCACCCCTGCCTCATTTACAAAAACTGCTCGCCTTGCACCTATCACGATAGCAGAGCCGGCCAGTCCTCCTAAACCTGCTTTGAACTGAAATGCCTGAGTAAATATATCACTCAAAATATCTGGGATAAGAGGAAGATTAGTTACAATTATATACCCTACAAGAATAAAATACAGAGCTATCATAGTTGGGACAAGTTTGGCTGAAACTTTGGAAATACGCTCGATTCCACCTAAAACAACAATCGAGACAATAACACATATAAAAATCCCGATCCCCAATTTAAGGCCAAATGTACTTTTGTAACCATTTGGCACTACAAATGTTGCAATCAGCGCCTCCGTAAGTTGGTTTGCCTGCATAAGACAAAGAGTACCTATTAAACCAAAAACAGAAAAGAAAATGGCCATTGGTTTCCATTTTGGTCCTAATCCTTTAGTAATCATATACATTGGACCACCCTGAGGTTCACCGTTGGAATCCTTACCCTTGAACATAATTGTGAGAGTTCCTTCGAAAAACTTCGTTGCCATACCGACAACAGCACTCACCCACATCCAAAAAATAGTACCCGGACCTCCCATTGTAATGGCAACGGCAACTCCGGAAATATTTCCCATTCCTACCGTTGCAGCAATTGCACTTGTCAATGCCTGAAAAGAACTAATCTGTCCAGGTGCGTCATTTTCCTTTTTATTTAAAGACTTTAATGCCCTGCCATAATATCTAAATGGAACAAATCCAGAATATATTAAAAAAAACAATCCACCACCAATTAAAAGTAAAAATAGAGGCATGCCCCAGATCCAATTACTAAAACTAACTATCGCATCTCCAATTGCCTTCCAGAATTCAGACATATATGATTTCTAAAAAAAGTAATGATAATGTGCAAATATAATTAATCCGAGGAATTGGACAATTTTAGTTTTTCTGCAGCAAAATTTACAGTTGTACCTTGAACAAGCAGTGAGACAAGAGTAATAAAAAATACAATGTTAAACATATGACCCGCATTCTCCAATCCTGCAGTTAAAGGATACGTTGCAAAAATAATTGGAACAGCTCCTTTGAGCCCTACCCAAGAAACATAGTGCTTAGCTCTATTTGAAATATGCTTGAACGGTGCAAGACATAAAAAAATAGTAGCAGGCCTTGCAATCGCAACCATAACAAAGGTAACGGCAAGACCAATGCCCATAATATGAGGTAATTCGCTCGGATTTACAAGTAGGCCAAGTGACAAAAACATAATTAACTGAAAAAACCATGCTATACTGTCAAAAAAACCTTCAGTATTCTCTCTGTTTGGCAGTCTTGAATTACCTAATACCAATCCGGAAATATATACCGCAAGAAATCCATTACCATACAGAGATTCAGTTGCTGAATAAACAAAAAATGCAAATG
>JAHDRO010000136.1 GCA_018433265.1 Bacteroidales bacterium | reverse complement strand
GTAAAAAAAGAAATAAACAATCTTCTGGAAGAAATAATGAAAATCAGAAGTAAGGTATTACTGTTGTTTTTTTTTGGAGCTTTGTTGTGTTCATGTGCAAAAGATGATTATGAGCCTTCGGTGCAATGGTTCAAGTTTAATTGCAGGAATACTCAGAGATCGTTTAATGTTGATTTTTCATTAAGGATTTCGGTAACATATAAAGATGAAACGCTTCCAGTTATGCTTGAGATTCTTTCTCCTTCAGGCATTAGATATAGAGATACTTTGAACATTCCTGTTAAAAAGCAGGATAGTGACGGCTTAACTACCGTTGTAAGAAGCGGAGTCTGGAGAGATGTACTCTGGCACTATCGAAAGAACGTCAGTTTTCCTCTAACAGGCAGATGGTTATTTACTATATATTATTTAGAACCTGGCACAAAAAAGGGGAAAATTAAAGAGTTCAAGTTGAAGATACAGTAATAATTTATATGGGGAAGGATAAACTGAAAAGATTTGCCGAGAATGAGACTTTTAGTAATCTTTATCAACCAGATTTCAGCGAAGTCTTCAGAAAAGATTATAGGCTTAAAGGGAAATGGAGACGGGAAGTTTTTGGGAATGACAACCCTATAGTTTTAGAGCTTGGATGCGGCAGAGGAGAATATACTGTTGAAATGGCAAGAAGAAATCCCTGTAATAATTATATCGGTATTGATATTAAGGGAGCAAGATTGTGGAGGGGTGCAAAAAGCGCACTTGAAGAGGGCCTTGTCAATGTTGTTTTTGTCAGGTGCAGAATTGAGTTTGTTGAAAGTCTTTTTGGTGAGAATGAAATATCGTCTGTATGGATAACATTTGCGGATCCTCAAATTAAAAGGGAGAACAAAAGACTTACCTCACCAATTTTTCTAGACAAATATGCCAAATTTCTTATAAATGGTGGCACTGTTCACCTCAAAACCGACAGCCTGTTTTTGCATGAATATACTCTTGGAATAGTTAAAGAAAGGGGGTATGAAATCATTGAGAGCAACCCGGATATTTACGGTACGGGATACGCCGGACAAGATAATATGCTAGATATCAAAACTCATTATGAGGAAATTTTTCTTTCCCAGGGACTTCCAATAACTTATATGTCTTTTAAGATTTCTCGGGATTCCCTTGGGAGGCGTACTCAATAGATTTTGCCAGGCGATAAACATCCTTTCTCATCCCTTTCAGGACAATAGGATTATCGCTGAAATCAACCACTATTGTGTCTTCAAACATTCTGAACATTCTAGTTACTTTGGATTTGTGTCTAAAAGTAATAGTGGTTGCATCTTCTGCTACTTTTATATAATTGCTGTCTTCAAACACTTTGAGTATTTTATCTCTCTCTTCAGCAAAAGAGTGATTGAGGTAGGCACGTTTATTGATGAAACTTACCAGAGGATATGCCAGAGAAATTACAACAAAGAACACTAACAATTGGACGCCTGTTCCAGGTCTGAATAGTGCAGAATAGCTTAGTTCCTGTCTTGATGCCAGAGCAAAAATTGCTATAATAAGGGAGAAAATAATAACGAAATAAATAAGATATTTAACAACTCTGATAAAATACTTTTTAAAATCAAATCCGCTTTTCATAGTAGAATATGTGTTTTATAATTAAGGAACTTATGTACCATAAATACAAAGCTAAATAAAAATCTTAAATTTGTTTTTATATTACAAAAATTAATAAAGTTAGAATTATGGAAAAAGAGAGAACACTTAGAAATATTGTAATAGCTCTGTCAGTAATTGCACTTCTGCTTATAGGAGTTCTTGCATACATATGGATAGACAGAAGCAGGATAATAGGAGATCTGACAGTTGAAAAGGAGCAGTTAACTCAACAAACAGAGCAGCTGAAGGAAGAATATGCCATGTTGACAACAAATAATGACAGTCTCAATGTGCAGCTTTCAAAAGAGAGGGAAAAGGTCGAGCAGCTTATTGACAGGCTAAAAAGGACAGAGGCAACCAACAGAACCAAAATACGTCAATACGAGCAAGAGCTTGGAACATTAAGAAGCATTATGAGGGGTTATATTATCCAAATTGATTCATTGAATACCTTGAATATCAGTTTAAGGAAGGAAGCTGCTGCTGCAAAGGATGAAGCAAAAGAGACAAGACAGAAATATGAAGAACTCCAGACTACAACCAACGAATATGCTCTTAAGATACAAAAAGGTTCAATGTTAAAGGGTAGAGGGATCAATGTCGTTGCAATTACGGCTTCCAACAAGGAGACTGACCGCAGCAGCCGTACAGTTAAGATTAAAACGTGCTTGTATCTTGTAGAAAACAATATTGCTACAAAAGGCCCCAGAAAGATATATATCAGAGTGAAAGGACCTGATGGTATTTTGATGACTGACGGAAGTCAGCAGATATTCAACGTTGGTGGAGAGCAGATGATTTATTCTGCAGTAAGGGAAGTTGATTACCAGGGATCCGAACTTGAAGTTTGCATCTATTTTGCGGGCAGTGCACCTTTTGTCAAAGGAGTTTATAATGTCGATGTTTATACTGAGGAAGGCAAGCTGGGTACAGCTGACCTTTTACTTAAATAGTCAAATTGGCAGGTATTTACATACATATTCCTTTTTGCTCGCAATTTTGTATCTATTGTGACTTTTATTCTATAAGAAACAAAAAGGACAGAGTTGAAAAATATATAGAATCGCTTCTATGTGAGATAGAACAGAGAAGCGATTTTTTTAAAAACTGCAAGATAAAGCCGACGACTATTTATATAGGAGGGGGGACACCCTCGCTCTTGTCATCTGATAACCTGTCAAAAATTGTAAAGTCTGTTTATGCACAATTTGGAATTGACACTTTTTCTCAAATTCAAGAATTTACTATTGAGGTTAATCCTGATGACCTGACCGAAGACTATCTTATTCAACTAAAAGATATTGGTATAAATAGACTGAGTATTGGTATCCAATCTTTTTTTGATGAGGATTTGCTTTGGATGAATCGACGTCATGATTCGTGTAAGGCAATAGATGCTTTTTTCATGGCAAGAGATTGTGGCTTTACTAATATAAGTATTGATCTGATGTTCGGCTTTAGTCTATTGACAGAACAAAAACTCATTGCAAATCTCGAACGGTTGATTTCAATAAGACCGGAACATTTGTCATTATACCAGCTTGGCATTGAGAAAGGGACTCCTCTCGGGAAAAGTTATGAATGTGGAGAATATGTCCCTTTGTCAGATGATAACTGTTCATTACAGTATTCTCTTATTCAGAATATGCTCTCAAAAGCGGGTTATATTCAATATGAAATTTCAAATTTTTCACTTCCTGGAAAAGAAGCCTTGCACAATAGTTCTTATTGGGAGCATAAACCTTATATTGGATTTGGCCCGTCAGCACATTCGTTTGATGGAAAGATAAGAAGCTGGAACTGTTCAAGTCTGAGTAAATACTGTTCTTTTTTACAAGTAGGAGACAGGTGTTTTAAATGTGAGAATTTATCTCCCAGAAATATATTTAATGAGAAAATAATGCTTTCTTTGAGAAGAACAGTCGGAGCAGACCTCCAAGTCCTCAGAGATGTGACACCTCCAGAGATTTATTCTTTATTTCAACAACAATTAGAAAATGCATTAAAGAGAGGGGAAGTAATTATGGATGGAAATAAAATAAAAATCCCACCGGACAGGTTCTTTGTATCTGATGGGATAATAAGAGATCTTATGGTAGTTTAAAACTTTTAATTTTCAGCATATCCCTTTTGACCTACAATAGGCTGTTATGGCAATAGTGGCGAAGCCAAGAAAAATAAAAGTAGCATAGATATAAGCAATAACCTGCCACCTTTTAAGCCATTTTGAATTGTTCATACCCAAGGTTTGGAAAGCACTCCAGAAACCATGTGTCAGATGAAACCATATAGCAAAGAACCAAATAAGATAAAGTATAACAATCCATATATTGCTGAATGTAAGTTGCATGAGATTGTTTACATTTTCCGGTTCTCTGCCCGTAAAATCCTTCAACTGCATATGTGCCCAAAAATGAGTCAAATGGAATATAAGGAAGCCCAAAATGATAACTCCGAGCACAAACATGTTTTTGGAAGCCCATGAATCTGATGCGCCTTTGTGTGCGACTGCATATCTCTCTTTTCCCCGCGCCATCAGGTTTGTGATAGTGAGATAGGAAGCGTAGAAAATATGAATTATAAAACCGGCAGCAAGTACTGGAACTATTGCAACTACAACGGGCGAACTCATAATTATTATAATGGTGTCAAAAGCCTCAGGTCCAAACAGGTATGCAGAATTTGCAAAAAGATGAACCAAAAGGAAAAGCATCAGAAAGAGTCCAGTAATACTCATAATAAGTTTCTTACCGATGGAAGACGTAAATATGTTGCTCATGCCGCTATAATTTTATTATTAATAGTATCTTTTTTTGTTTGGCAAAGATATAGCCTTGCTTGTTAATTTCATAATATTTAGCTACTTTTGTTCTATTCAGATGATTGAATGACATAATTTAATACCTAATAATTAATGAAATACAAAAGAGTTCTGTTGAAACTGAGTGGAGAGAGCATTGGAGGCAGGATTGGTGTTGGTTTAGACGAAAATATTCTATCTCAATACGCCAGGGAGATACATGATACAGTAGCTTTGGGTGTTGAAATAGCAATTGTTATAGGGGGAGGAAATATATTTCGAGGACTTTCAGGGGTCGGAAAGGGCTTTGACAGAGTCAAGGGAGATCAAATGGGAATGTTGGCAACAATCATTAACAGTATTGCACTCTCGATGGCACTTAAGTCCCAAGGAACTCCTGCAGAGGTTTTTACCTCAACTCCTGCAGAACCTTACGGGATCTATTACGGCAGAGATAAAGCCGTAAAGTTTATGGAGAGCGGTGGTGTATCAATTATTGCTGGTGGGACAGGTAATCCTTTTTTCACAACAGATACGGCTTCTGCTCTCAGGGCAGCTGAAATTGGGGCTGAGGCGCTTCTTAAGGGTACAAGAGTAGATGGTGTTTATTCGGCTGACCCGGAGAAATTTCCGGATGCTTTCAAGTATACTTCTATTTCATTTGACAAAGCTCTTGAAGAGAATCTTAAAATTATGGACTTAACTGCGTTTACCTTATGCAAGGAGAACAGCATCCCAATAGTGGTCTTTGATGTTAATATACCAGGGAACCTTGTTAAGGTTGTTAATGGAGAAAACATAGGTACACTTATTTCTTATGATAATTAATTTATTGTTTTATGGATATAAATAATCAAAAAGAGGTTATAGCAGCAGCTAAAGAAAAAATGATCAAAGCAATTTTTCATTTGGAAGAAGAGCTTAAATCTTACAGGGCCGGAAAAGCCAATCCTGCAATTTTCTCTAATATTTTGGTAGATTATTATGGTACCATGACACCTATTCCCCAAGTTGCAAGTATTACTGCTCCTGATGCAAAAACCATGTTTATCCAGCCATGGGACAAAAAGATGATTCCTTTGATTGAGAAGGCAATAATGGCTGCCAATATAGGTTTTACTCCTCAAAACAATGGAGAACATATAAGAATAAATGTTCCTCCCCTTACAGAGGAGAGGCGCAGAGAGCTTGTTAAAAAGGTGAGGCAAGAAGGCGAGAATGCTAAGATAAGCATTCGTAATGCTCGAAGAGATGGTGTTG
>JAHDRO010000359.1 GCA_018433265.1 Bacteroidales bacterium | reverse complement strand
GGAGAAGAAGAACAGAACAATGACACAACTTCTGTTCATATAAAGCTCGTGCCAATATTTGGTATTACAATTCCTGTAATTATCAGAATTGGTGAGTCTAATACAAAAGTTAATATTTCTGACCTCGAGCTTGAAAATATTAATGATACAACCAGCAGACTTAAAATAGTATTCCATAGAAGTGGGAATATGTCTGTATATGGAGATCTTAAAGTCGTACATGTAGCACCTGATGGTAAAGAAACTGTCGTAGGAATAGCGAACGGTATATCTGTATATACCCCAAATCAGATAAGAAGGTTTAACATGGACATCATCAACAATAACAAAGTTGATCTGCACAGCGGAAAATTAAGAGTTACTTACTCTGCACAATCTGACGCTAAACCGGAAAAATTTGCAGAAGCAATTTTAGAATTACATTAATATACAAAATGTCGAATATCAATGCTTAAGCAGATACTGAAAATATCAATAATATTGATAATAAATCTTCTGCCAATGGTTCTTTCTGCCCAGGGTTGGTTTATCGTGAATATTACATCCAACCTGAACTTTGGAACTTTCTATCCGGTCGGAGATGGAGGAAAAGTTATTATTGACAATTCTGGCACAAGGCACAGTGAAGGAAATATTGTATTAATGCCTTCCTCCTCCAGTTCGTGTTCATTTACAACACGTAATAACAGAAATTCCAAAGAATGCAATGTACGGAGCGTAGCAGTACAATCTCCTGTCAATCTTATCCGAAATGGAGGTAATGGCAGCATGAAGCTTCAACTGAACACAATTTCACCATCCAGTTGGATCATAGAACCGAAAGAAACTGTTACTGTCTCTTTTGGAGGAATTTTATATGTTGGCCCCATTTCATCCAATCCTCCAGGCATTTATTCTGGGAGTTTTGAAATTAGCTTGAATTATGAGTAAGGTGAAAAGGCACACTTAGGATTTTTCAACAATTCAATCACAATGGAATATAACTTTCTCATCCCCCGCCAATTATATAAAAAGACATGGCGGAATTCCAGGATGATATTTGTTATGTTTTCATTTACTATAATTTCATTATTTACTCCTCTTCACT
>JAHDRO010000310.1 GCA_018433265.1 Bacteroidales bacterium | reverse complement strand
TCTCAATACCCATTCCAAAAGCGAACCCGGAATATTGACTGCTGTCTATCCCTGATGCTTCAAGCACATTTGGATCAACCATGCCACAACCCATGATTTCAAGCCATCCGGTGCCTTTACACACATTGCAACCCTTGCCTTTGCATATGTTGCAACTTACGTCTACCTCAGCACTTGGCTCTGTAAAAGGAAAATATGACGGGCGCAAACGAGTTTCGACAGACTCTCCAAACATCTCCCTGGCAAACAAAAGTATAGATTGTTTAAGATCAGCAAAAGAGACCCCTTTATCAATATAAAGTCCCTCCACCTGATGAAATATACAATGAGCACGAGCTGATATGGCTTCATTTCTGAATACACGTCCTGGACATACAATCCTGATAGGCAGCTTCATGCTCTCCATAGCCCTGACTTGGATTGAACTTGTGTGTGTGCGGAGAAGAACCGGATTAGCGCCGGATGCTATAAAAAAAGTATCCTGCATATCTCTGGCCGGATGCTCGGGCGGAAAATTGAGTGCTCCGAAAACGTGCCAGTCATCCTCTATCTCTGGTCCATCTGCAACAGCATAGCCCAACTTTGCAAATATTGACAAAATCTCATTTCTGGTAATAGAGATAGGATTTCTTGAACCAATTTCAAATAAATTGCCGGGCTTTGTAAGGTCGTGCTGACTTTCCCGCATAGAACTATTAATATCGATAGATGACCTAAGTTCTTCAATTTTTTTACTTGCAGTAACTTTAAGCTGGTTCAACATTTGACCCAATTCTTTTTTTTGCTCGGGAAGAACCTCCCTGAAATCATCAAAAAGTTGGGATATCTTTCCCTTTTTTCCAAGAAGTCTTACTCTGATCTCCTCGATCTCCTGCTCGTTTTTAGCCTTTAATTCTCTGACTTCTGCAAGCAGTTCTTCTATCTTTTCTCTCATCGTAATAACAATAAAATAGGCAGCAAAGGTAATAAAACTTTAAAATTAGTCTCTTTCATCAGACAACAACCGGAGCTCTTCTCAGAGGCATAGTCATACAACGTGCTCCACCACCTCCCCTAGGCAACTCAGAACCGTCAATGGTCACTACACATCGGTTATAACTTTCGAGATCTTTCTTGCCTGAAATAACATCTCGGGCAGTAATAATATCAAAACCACTTTTGTGCATCTCTTCCAAAGTATGAACGTTTCTGGCATACGACATAACCTTACCTGGAGCAAAGGCAAAGAAATTTGCTCCGCTGTGCCACTGCTCTCTCTCCTGATTCCATTCATCGGCACTTCCTCCACAAATTACCGGTTCTAAATCCATACCCAACTTTTTAAGAATTGACAATATGTTGTTTACGGATTTGATTTTAGTCACTTTGCCTCCTTCTACAATAATATGTACTGTCTGATATTGATTTTCACTCAGAATCAAAGGTTCAAAAACCATTGCCTTGTCAACATCGAGCATTGTGAAAACCATATCAAGATGAATAAACGACTCAGGAGAGTTTGGAAGCTGCTGTACAATTATGTGTCTTTTGTCGGGACCTGAAGACCTGCTTAGTCTGCTAACGAGCATGTCTATCCCTTGACTGCTTGTTCTCATCCCGTTACCAACAATAAGAATATCTTCTCTGGCAACTAAAACGTCACCTCCCTCAATATATATTTCACTGTTACCAGGTTGAAAGTCCTGAGCATTAATCAATTCACAGTCAAAATATCTCTTATTTCTGAAAATTGCCTCATTTATAAGAGATTCTCTCATTCTTACCTTGCTGGCCATACGGCATACCAATACCCTGTTACCTATTGAAACAGAGGCGTCTCTTGTAAAATAATAATTGTAGAGAGGAAAAAGTGCATAATACTCATCCTTGAGAAATGCTGTCAAAGTGTCCATTCTTGCAGGCAAACCTTCAATAAGCACCGTTGCCAGAGATTTGGAAGGCATATCCATCAGATATTCAAAATAATCTGTCACTCCCTCTGCTATACAAATCTTTCCAATCAAGGCCTCCCTCTCTGTGTGAATATCAAGCAGACTTGTCAGTAATTCTTTTATTTGGTATATTTTACAAACTTTTGCAAGAACTCCAGACACTTGTTCATACTCCTTCTGTGCAATCGAAAGGTTTAATATATCACTGTAAAGAGCTCTTTGCGCATTTCTAGGAGTCATATTCTCCACTTCAGCTCCCGGAGTATGGAGCAGCACTGCTTCAAGCTTACCTATTTCAGATTGAACATTTACTTTTAATGAATCGTTGATCATAAAAATTTATTGATATTTCGACAGATCTTTAATGGTAAGGTCCGTCAATATTGACTTAAATGATTTGTCGTCGCGCGGACATATCATCAAAGCATCTTTTGAATTTATTATTAAATAGTTTTCCAATCCCTTGACAACAATCAACTTGTCGTCCTCGGATATAACTATAGAGTCTTTAACCTCAAGTAGTGTATCTCCTTTTGAAGAGACATAGTTGTTATTTTCATCTTTATCCACATAACTGAATAAGGAATCCCACGTACCCAGATCTGACCATCCAAATGAAGCTGGATAAACAACTGCCCTGGAAGTTTTCTCCATCACTGCATAATCAATAGAAATATTCATGCATTCCTGATAGACTGACATAATTGCCTTTATCTCTCTGTCAGTGTAATAATCATCTGAAATGGATTTAAAAAGACCTGAAATTTCCGGCTGAAAAATTTCAAGCTGATTTGCTATAGCCTTGAGATTCCATATAAAAAGCCCTGAATTCCACAAAAACTCCCCACTGTCAACAAAAACCTTGGCAAGTTTTAGATCAGGTTTTTCAGTAAAAGTCTTGATTTTATAAGCAATGTTTCCATCAACATCTACCGGTTCTGCCTTGTTAACCTGTATATAGCCATATGATGTTTCAGGTCTTGTGGGTTGAATACCCAATGTCATCAACACGTCGTGAGACTCAGCATATTTTAATGCATTATTTACAGTTGTAAGAAACAGCTCTTCATTAGTTATCATATGGTCTGAAGGAGCAGCGACAACTGTTGCATCAGGGTTTCTTTTTAAAAGTTTATAAGTTGCATATGCAATACAGGGAGCAGTGTTTCTTCTGAAAGGCTCAAGAAGCAGATTTTCGGGAAGTATTGCGGGAATCTGTTCATATACAAGATCTTTATAACTGTCTGAGGTAACAATTAAAATATTATCCTTTGGAATGATTTTGCTAAACCTGTCAAAAGTAAGCTGAAGAAAAGACTTGCCGAGTCCAAGAATATCGAGAAACTGCTTGGGCCTGTAATTTCGGCTTATAGGCCAGAATCGGCTTCCCACACCGCCGGCCATTATTATACAGTAATGATTTTTGT
>JAHDRO010000283.1 GCA_018433265.1 Bacteroidales bacterium | reverse complement strand
CCAACTGCCATTGATGCTGCCTAAGGAAGTTTTAAAAATATAAGCGATATTTACGCAATTAACGGTTTGATTTGTTTCCATAATTAATTTTTAAATATTATTTATTATTTATTTTCCTTTGTTTTACTTTCCTTAAATAAGAAACTGTTCATGGCAAAAATGCTTACCAATGCCTTATATTCTTCCCATTGGGAATTGTCAGGTAGCTCCTTAAAAAAAGTTTCGCTATAAGATACTCCGGTTCGAAACTGAGTTTCTGCCAATACGTTAAGAAACTCAGTCCTGCTTTTGGCATTTCGTATTGAAAAAAGAATCCCTTTGTCATCATTTTCACGACAATAGGCGCCGATACGGTTTCCAACCGCTTTACAAATATCTACCATTTCTGCTTTCATATTTTTTTGGGTTTTAAAATTATATATTTCAATGATTTTATCCAGGAATAAGATATTTCCTTTATCTTCTTTTATTTTTACTTCACCTAAAAACCATTCAATCGTTTTAAGAATGCTACGAAATGAAAGTATATCCGAGCATAAGCGGTTACGCCAAGTTGTATCGTACTTTCCGCTATCCAATCGTTGAGTAAAGTAGCGAATAAAATTCAAAAAAGGTTCACGGTAACTGCGTTCATCATCCTTGTAGTTTTCAAAACAATCCAATAATTCGAACAATGCGTTCAATGAAGTATATTCTTTTACATCGCGAAAAATATTACCGTCATTCGATAAGGTGTATACACTTTTACTTAACAAAATTCCTCTCCTTTTATCTCTGTTGATGCGCTGATTTACCTGGGCATAAACAGAAAGTAAAAAGTTGAACAAACTTTCTGATTCATATTGAGTTCCTATAATCTGGGTTTCGAAACTGCAAAAATCAGGTTTTGCAAGATTATCTATGTTTGCATTAATAATATCATAAAAGCTTTCAAGTTCTTTTAAATTATCATCATACAAAATAAAATAGTGTTTTAAATCATCTTGCATCAAATAATTCAGATTGTAAAAGGAAAAGAGCGAAACAAAATCATAAAGTGCAGAAATTTTAAGTTTTACTTTTAATGCGGAATCAAAATTTAGTTCTCCGCTATTTCCCGTCAAAAAAGGGTAATTCAACCCTGTAATTATGTTTGCATTTTTAAATTGCTTTCCGCTAAATAAACATAGTTTCCCTCCTTTTTTAAGGAATTCTTCTGTAAAATTTGAGCCTATTTCATATTTTG
The DNA here is from genome assembly GCA_018433265.1 of Bacteroidales bacterium. The sequence goes on along the minus strand of JAHDRO010000283.1, from coordinate 6,789 downwards.
GAGGTGAATTAATAAAACCTTTTTCACCCAATTTTATTTTTTCAGGAATGTTTGAAAATATGTTTTCTTGAAAAGATAAAAACTGAGAATATTCATCATTATTCATTCGTCTGACATTCTCTTTCTCGTTCGCGTCAGGAGTACAAATTGCTCCTTCTATATTTGGAGTTTTCCCTTTAAAAAAGGGTTTTAAGTGCATTTTAAAATCAGTTTTACGATAAACTTCAAATTCTCCGTCATTTTTTAAAACCCAACCGTAATTCTCTGTTTTTTTCAAATATTGCTGAGCGACATAGTCTTTCGCTTTGTTCAAAAAATCAGCAACATCAAAAGAATCATCCAAAGCTTTAATTTCAAGTTTATCACTTTCTAACCGAATATCGAAGTCTTCAGCTTCAGGTAATAAGCGCAGTACTTTATACAAGCCTACAATTCCATTATCTATCCAAAAGTTACTTGTTTTTTCAATGGTTATTTCTTGTAACATATATCCTTTTAGTTTTCCTGTTTTTATTTTCTTTTGTTATTTCTATCATCCCGAATCAGAGACTGTTTTTGCTGCCGATGCCGCCATCGTAGGCTATTTTAAGCAGTTCGGCAGTATTATATTAATTGTTCAACGCATCCAAATCCCTGACTGTTAAGTCTTCCAAAGCCCCCATAATAGCCTGCTCTCATTAAATCGGGATGAGCAGTTATGCCGAATTTGAAATTATATGCTTTTATTTTGCTATAGTTTTCTGTTCCTGATTTTATAGTTATCAACTTTGATTTTGGCTCGGAAAGAGGTTTTATTTGAGAAACAGGCCAGGATTTATCGGGCTCTTTTTTATAAGCAAGACGATATTTCTCAAGTAAATTGTTATGAATAATGATAGAGTAATCAGGATGATAAGGAGATATGTAGCTATTATATCGTTTTCCAGGATCAAACGTGTCGACAAAAATTGGAGAAATAGTTGAAAAAGACATTTGCTCTTTAAATTCGATATCAGGTAACGCAGATATTTGGCTTACATCAAATTCCACTTGTGTCTTGTTATCTCCAATTATCATATGTTGTTCTTTGAACAAACCTAAAATGAATGGGTTAATGGTATCATTTATTAAAAATGATATTATGAAATTTATTGTTGGAGATAAAATTATTATTCTGTCACCTGATATATTAAATTTATCAATATTTAACATTGAAAAGGTAAAAAGTTTAAAAGGCTTGTTGCCAGAGCAGTAACCCTTTTCGTGAAGCCATGTTGTAAATACCGGGTCACTTTTATTTAGTGTTTTGTAAATAAACGAAGATATTTCGTATTGATAGCTTAAAGGCAGCATATTGCCTTTTCGTATGTAGTTACCTGTTAATGTTATTTTAAACCGCATTTTTTATTTTTTCTCTTAAAGATAATAATTTTTATTATTATATTATTATAGATATAGTTAACAAAATCTGCGATACTATCTAGTTACGATTACCAAAAAGAAGGTGGTTCCGCTATGGAAAGTTCAACTATAAGCAACATCAATTTTTTAGCTTATTTTCTGATTTTTTTCGGAAAAGGGCTGAGGACTGTTAAACGACCGGAGGGGAGGCGTTCCGCAAGCCCCGAACAACACAAAGAAAATAGCTTTAAAAAAACGAGGCTGCCTACTTTTTAGACAGCCTCATATGATGCCCCGTTTTCCTAATAACTCAATTTTTTGCAAAGCAGTTTCAGGAATTACTTCACAATAATATTTGCATTCACATTTTTTACTGCTCTTTTCCAAAGGTCGGTGTATCCGGGGAAATCGGGAGATGGTGGAATATTATTATTGTAGCCGTTGTTCATGAAACTTCCGTCCGGGTTTTGTTTTTTGGTATTTCCGTCTATATATTTCACAAGCAGATATTTGTCGAGAGCTTTCCACTGATGGAAAAGAGAATCTGCTTTTGATACAGAAAATTCTGTGGTAATAATTGAGATGGCCTCAGTATCCAATTTTTCTGATCTGGACGACTTGTCGGTATTAATTGACATGGGTGATTTACCAGCATTCACTGCAGTAGATGGTTTTCCTGCAATCATTGCAAGTAGTCGGTTATCTAGGGCTGCAACCTCTTCAAAACATTTCTCTTCGTGTTTCGCAATCACTTGTTGCACTTCTGCTCCAATATGGTTATATCTGAGGTATGCAAATTGAGCTATGCGGTTGACAATCCAGAACATCGACTCATCAGAGTATTCTATCATGGATCCATTTCCTTCTGCATAGTGTTGTGAAATAGCCCTTGAAGATGTATAAACAGGGGTTAATGGAGAAGTGCCAGCATCGTCAACTGCAAACCAGAATATACCTCCTATCTCTTTTGGCATATATGAACGACATTGTCCTATAAACCAGAATCCTGTCTGTTGTGTTGCTATGGCTCTTTCGTTGAAACAATTAACTCCGTCAATTTCCCAATCCATTGGACACCATCTGTATGGGAGTGAATTGCCTCCGGCGCCTATGTCGTTTGTCATATCGAGAGGTGTTCCTTCGTAATGGTCACGCATCATGAAAGCTACATCTTTAACACTTAACTTGCCTTTTGCTTTTATATAGAGTGGTATTCTGTGTGAAATATTCTTTCCAAAAACATAGTCTAGGTAATTGTCCATGTTATCTGCTCCATACTTTTTGAAAAAACACCATATTCGTGCATCGCAGCTCCTTATTGTGCTGGCGTCTGCAGGGCCGTAAGTGTCGGCAAAACTGAAATCTTCATCTTTTCCTTCGTACAATCCCTGTTCTCGAGCATGTGTTATGACATCCGGAGAATATACGCAATTTTCAGGGTCGTTGAGTGGAAATGTTGTTATGCGTGCTTGATTGGCATGGCCGGAGATGCAACCATCCGGAATTTTTACTGCTACCCATACTGCTCCTTTGTTTACATTAACCCCGTTCACTTTTTTTGGTGCTTTTCCGATTATTTCAAGTATCCATGCTTCATTAGGGTCTGCAATGGAAATAGATTCACCTGTGGATGCATAACCATATTGTGCTGTCAGATCTGTAAATATTTTAATTGCTTCTCTTGCCGTTTTTGCTCTTTGTAAACAAATATACATAAGCGATCCATAGTCAACTATTCCTTCAGGGTCATATTGACTTTTGACACCTCCCCATGTGGTCTCTCCTATAACTACCTGGTACTCATTCATGTTGCCGATTACCTCATAAGTTTCTTTGACTTGTGCAATCTCTCCCAGATATCTTCCTTTTCCCCATTCGTATATTTTTAGCATTTGACCTTCAGGATATTTTTTTGCAGGGTAATGAACTAGTGTTCCGAACCTTGTATGGGAATCGGCGGAATAACTTACCATTACTGAACCATCAGCTGAAGCACCTTTTGTAATTATTAGATTTGTACAGGCATTTCCCTTTACAAAAGGGCATAGCAAAAGCGTCGCAATAAGAATAGTTTTCTGTTGTATCATGACTTTGTTTTTTGGGCTAAGATAAATATTTTTAGCCCAAAAATATTTGCAGAATAAAAAAATGTACATACCTTTGCAGCCCGTTTAAGAAAAAACGGATAGTTCTTTGACGTTATGAGAGAGAAGAAGAGGTAAAAAACAGAAGAGGTAAAGAAAATTAGATAGACTGTTATTATTAAGGATAATGGGACTACAATTTTAAGGATAAAAGAAAGACGAGAGATAGAAAGTTACTTAAGGGCGAACGGAGGATGCCTTGGCTTCTATTAGCGACGAAGGACGTGGTAAGCTGCGAAAAGCTGCGGGGATCAGCAAACGTGAGGAGATCCGCAGATATCCGAATGGGGCAACCCGTCAGGTTGAAGGCCTGACACACCGCGAGGTGAGCACACGCAGGGAACTGAAACATCTTAGTACCTGCAGGAGAAGAAAGAAATATCGATTCTCTGAGTAGTGGCGAGCGAAAGGGGAGAAGCCCAAACCAGTAATGTTTAGGCATTATTGGGGTTGAAGGACTGCGACACTTTGTTTTAGTAAGAAGTGGAACAAATTGGAAAATTTGGTCATAGAGGGTGATAATCCCGTACACGTATATACTAAGGCAGACAGCAGAATCCTGAGTAAGGCGGGACACGAGGAATCCTGTCTGAATCTGCGGGGACCATCCCGCAAGGCTAAATATAGATAGAAGACCGATAGAGGACCAGTACTGTGAAGGAAAGGTGAAAAGTACCCCGAGCAGGGGGGTGAAATAGTACCTGAAACCGTTCGTTTACAAGCGGTCGGAGCTACGGTAGTAGCGACGGCGTGCCTTTTGGATAATGAGCCTACGAGTTGCTTCACGATAGCGAGGTTAAGTACTTCAGGTACGCAGCCGAAGCGAAAGCGAGTTTTAAAAGGGCGTAAAGTTATTGTGAGCAGACGCGAAACCTTGTGATCTACCTTTGGCCAGGATGAAGTAGTCGTAAAAGGCTATGGAGGTCCGAACCAGTATCCGTTGAAAAGGATTTGGATGAGCTGAAGGTAGGGGTGAAAGGCTAATCAAACTGGGAGATAGCTCGTACTCCCCGAAATGTCTTTAGGGACAGCCTCAGGGAAATAGTTTACAGGAGGTAGAGCGACTGATAAGATGCGAGGGCTTCAACGCCTATCAAATTTTGACAAACTCCGAATGCCTGTAAATGATACCTGGGAGTGAGTCGTTGGGTGCTAATGTCCGGCGGCGAGAGGGAAACAGCCCGGACCAACAGCTAAGGCCCCTAAACGTGTGTTAAGTTGCTAAAACGAGGTATGGTAGCATAGACAGCTAGGATGTTAGCTTGGAAGCAGCTAATCATTTAAAGAGTGCGTAACAGCTCACTAGTCGAGCGACCGTGCGTGGATAATAAGCGGGCATCAAACACACTGCCGAAGCTATGGACTGTAGAGATACAGTGGTAGGGGAGCATTCCATACAGCGCAGAAGGGTGACTGTAAGGTTGTCTGGAGCGTATGGAAAAGAAGATGTAGGCATAAGTAACGATAATGCGGGCGAGAACCCCGCACACCGAAACCCCCAGGGTTCCTGATCAACGTTAATCGGATCAGGGTCAGTCGGGGCCTAAGGGTAAGCCGATAGGCGAGCCTGATGGACAAATGGTTAATATTCCATTACCTGTATATTGAGTTAAGGAGAGACGGAGAAGTGACACACACGCCAACAGACGGAATAGTTGGTTAAAGGCCGTAGGTAGATATTAAGGTTAAGAGCTATAATATGCTGATGGTTTAAAGTACACTGAGTTTTCGGATGAAGTGATAGATGTGGTAAACAGACTTCCAAGAAAATCTTCGGCGCGCTAATTGATATACAGCCCGTACCGTAAACCGACACAGGTGGGAGAGGAGAGAATCCTAAGGTGCTCGAGAGATTCATGGCTAAGGAACTCGGCAAAATAGCCCCGTAACTTCGGGAGAAGGGGCCCCTAGCGATAGGGCGCAGAGAAATGGCCCAGGCGACTGTTTAACAAAAACACAGGGCTTTGCAAAATTGAAAGATGACGAATAAGGCCTGACACCTGCCCGGTGCTGGAAGGTTAAGAGGGGATGTTAGCTGCGAGGCGAAGCATTGAATCGAAGCCCCAGTAAACGGCGGCCGTAACTATAACGGTCCTAAGGTAGCGAAATTCCTTGTCGGGTAAGTTCCGACCTGCACGAATGGTGTAACGATCTGGGCACTGTCTCAGCCATGAGCTCGGTGAAATTGTAGTAGCGGTGAAGATGCCGCTTACCCGCAACGGGACGGAAAGACCCCGTGAACCTTTACTATATCTTAGCGTTGATTTTGGGTAAATGATGTGTAGGATAGGTGGGAGACTGTGAATTTGGTACGCCAGTATCAAAGGAGTCGCCGTTGAAATACCACCCTTTGCTTACTTGGAATCTAATTTCGGAAGGGAGACACCGCTTGGAGGGTAGTTTGACTGGGGTGGTCGCCTCCAAAAGAGTAACGGAGGCTTCCCAAGGTGCACTCAGCACGAATGGTAACCGTGCGCAGAACATATTGGCATAAGTGCGCTTGACTGAGAGACATACAAGTCGAACAGGTACGAAAGTAGGGCAAAGTGATCCGGTGGTTCCGCATGGGTGGGCCATCGCTCAAAGGATAAAAGGTACTCCGGGGATAACAGGCTGATCGCTCCCAAGAGCTCAAATCGACGGAGCGGTTTGGCACCTCGATGTCGGCTCGTCACATCCTGGGGCTGGAGCAGGTTCCAAGGGTTCGGCTGTTCGCCGATTAAAGTGGCACGCGAGCTGGGTTCAGAACGTCGTGAGACAGTTCGGTCCCTATCTGTTGTGGGCGGAGGAAGTTTGAGGGGGTCTGACCTTAGTACGAGAGGACCGGGTTGGACGCACCGCTAGTTTACCGGTTGTGGCGCCAGCTGCATCGCCGGGTAGCTATGTGCGGTTTAGATAAGCGCTGAAAGCATCTAAGCGCGAAGCTAGCCCCGAGATGAGACTTCCATAGAGGGTCGTGGGAGACTACCACGTTGATAGGCTGCAGGTGTAAAGGCAGTAATGTCAAAGCCGAGCAGTACTAATAACCCGAACGCTTTCTATTTTAAGGTTTTTTTCATTCTTCTCTCTCATTTACATAACATACCGCGAGAGCGAAGCAAGATTAAGGTGGCTATAGCGACGGGGATCCACCTCTATCCATTCCGAACAGAGAAGTTAAGCCCGTTTGCGCCGATGGTACTGCTAAACCAAGTGGGAGAGTAGGTAGCCGCCATCTTTTTAAAAAGAGGTGTCCAGAAAGTTTTGGACACCTCTTTTTTTATTT
>JAHDRO010000119.1 GCA_018433265.1 Bacteroidales bacterium | reverse complement strand
TGTGTGTTGAAAATTATTGATAAGTTATTTTTTCTATTTCAGAAAAATTTATATACTAAAAAGTATCTGAATTTTCCAAATTTTTCAATAATTAATTATCATCAATCTATCCAATAATTTTTAACAATAATAATTGTTGAAAAAAATTATGTTATGATATTAACTAATGTTAATAAGAATCCTAAATTATTATTTATTAATAGATTAATTTTAAATATAGTGTTATTAAAATTGTTTATATATGTTAATAAGTAGTTTTTTTAGTTAATAAGAAACATTATAAACATATTAACAGACAATAAATAATATCAAACTATATTATAAAAAGAATAATATATATTTGTATAAAGATAAATTTCAATGAAAGCTTTTGATCCTCGTGAAGAGAGAGAAAACAAAGATAAAGATTTTGATGGAGAGATCAGACCACAGGATTTTTCTGAATTTGCAGGCCAAGAAAAAATTATTGAAAATCTCAAAATTTTTGTAAAAGCTGCGATGCTCAGAGGAGAAGCTTTAGATCATATTTTGCTTCATGGACCCCCGGGCTTGGGAAAAACAACTCTTGCACATATTGTGGCTAATGAGTTAGGCGTAGGAATGAAAATTACTTCTGGTCCTGTATTAGATAAACCTGGTGATCTTGCAGGTCTATTAACATCTCTTAATAAGGGAGATGTTTTGTTTATAGATGAGATTCACAGACTTTCACCTGTTGTAGAAGAATATTTATATTCTGCAATGGAGGATTTTATCATTGATCTTATGATTGACAGAGGACCTGGAGCGAGATCTGTTCAGCTGACTTTAAATCCTTTTACTTTAATAGGAGCTACTACCAGAAGCGGACTTCTTACTTCTCCTTTAAGAGCCAGATTTGGAATTCAGTCGCATTTGGAATATTATGATGTCGATATATTGTTAAAAATTATTATAAGAAGTGCATCAATTCTTAATATTCAAATAGATAGTGAGGCAGCAAAGGAAATAGCTGGCAGAAGCAGAGGAACTCCACGAATTGCAAATGCTCTTCTTAGAAGAGTAAGAGATTTTGCACAAGTTAAAGGAAGCGGAGTAATAAATCTTGACATAACAAAATATGCTCTGGATGCTTTGAATATAGATAGAAGGGGACTTGATATGATGGATAACAAGATTCTCATAACCATAATCGACAAATTCAAAGGAGGCCCTGTGGGAGTAAGTACAATAGCCACTGCCGTTAGTGAGGATGTTGGAACAATTGAAGAAGTTTATGAACCCTTTTTGATAAAGGAAGGGTTTATTCAACGTACTCCAAGAGGAAGAATAGTCACTGATCTTGCATATGAGCATCTTAATATTTCGAAAAATTGTATAGATGACAAATTAACTCTTTTTTAAAAACTTAAGCTATGAAAAAATTTTTGATTTTAATTTTTTTATTAATTTTTCCCTTTGGTATAATAGTAGAGTCTTTTGCCTGTACATCAGCCATTATTACCGGAAAAATTACTCCAGATGGAAGACCACTTCTTTGGAAACATCGTGATACAGGAGAAGATAATAATAGAATTCAGTTTTTTAAAGGTAAAAAATACGATTTTTTAGGCCTAGTCAACAGTCCCGATACTTCAGGGATTGTGTGGGCAGGTACTAATTCTGCTGGCTTTTCAATTATTAATACGGCATCATACAATTTGAAGGAAGATGATCTTAAAAATATGGATATGGAGGGAGTCCTTATGTTCGAAGCACTTTCCCAATGTAAGAACTTGGAAGATTTTGAAAAGTTTTTAAATAACAGAAAAAAACCTCTTAGAGTAGAAGCAAACTTTGGAGTGATTGATGCTGAGGGAGGAGCTGCTTATTATGAGGTTAATAACCAAAAATTTACTAAAGTTGATGCAAATGATCCAAAAATAGCACCTGAAGGATATCTTATATATACGAATTTTTCTTACACAGGCAGGATGAATGAAGGAATGGGTTATATAAGGTTTAGAACGGCTTCAGATATCGTTTCCAAACAAGCTCCTTTTTGTAATATTAATCCGCAATGGATATTTAATAATCTTTCGAGGTCTTTTTATCACTCTCTTTTGGGTATTGATCTTTTGAAACCAGAATTTTCTCCTGAAAAAGGAACTGGATGGGTAATTGATCAGGATTTTATTCCTCGAAAAATTTCAACTGCTTCAATTGTTTTTCAAGGAATTAAAAAGGGAGAAAATCCTGAAATGACAATAATGTGGACTATACTCGGCTATCCTCCTGCAGGAATTGCTTTTCCTCTATGGGTAAAGGCCGGAGAAAATCAACCTTCTGTAATGGTTAAATCTACAGCTTCAAATAATGCTTATGCTTGTGACCAGGCTCTTCGTCTTAAAAATTTAACATTCTCCTTAAAACGTGGTAATGGAAGCAAATACATGAATTTCAATCTAATATATAATTCAAAAAATGGTGGTTACATGAGTCGCACCATTAATGCAGACTCCTCTATTTTTTTACTTTTTGAGAGAAGTATTGAGAGATGGAGAGTTAACGGTCTTAACCTACATGAACTTTCTGAGTTAAACAAACAGGCTGAGAATATAGTAATTAAAACATATTCAGGTATTTAATCTATTTGCAGGTCATTAAAGGCAGCTGTTGAACCATCATTTGCCCCAGTTATTACAATTTTAACTGCCAATATCGGTTTTTCAGGGTAAATTACAGATATTCCATCTGTAAATTTATTTCCTTTGATAAACTCTTTTCCATCATAGGAGTATTCAACGTAACCATCAGTAATTGTATAAAAGTCTATTTGTGGAATTCCTGAAATAACAGTAATTCTTTTTGTGCATACAGGATTGTCAAAAAGATACAAGAGGTAATCTCCTTCTTTTAATTTTTCAATACTTCTTGAATAAGTGTTAAAATTATAGTCACAAATGTTTTCCAAAGGGAATTTTGATTGAAATAATATTGATGTTTCGATTTTGGTTACAGGCTTTTGGTAATTATATGAAACATTACTAACCTTTACTGTCTGGCTTATTAATTCATCTTTATAAAATGTTGCAAATCTATATTTAAAAGGATTGTCAGTATAGATTTCTCCTCTGAAGACAGGAGAAAATTCTGTTGGATTACTTTCATCAGAAGTATATCTTATGACTGCCCAAGGATATGGAAGTTGGCTTTTCAATGCTTCACCTTCATAGGTAATTACTGGTGGAGGAAGCCGGAAAGATATTCCCATATTAAACATTCTGTTGTAATGTTTTTTTTCAATCCTATCTTTAAAATCATTCCAGTCTCTAAGTTCCTGATTTGTCCAACCTACTTCTGCCAGAGATGCAAGTCTGGGAAATGTCTGATATTCAATAAATCTTGCAGGTTTA
>JAHDRO010000157.1 GCA_018433265.1 Bacteroidales bacterium | reverse complement strand
CCTTGAGTTGTCTGTGCAGACAAGTCTGTACAGAATCCCGCTGTCAAAAACAAAACTAAGACAGTAAAGGAAAGAATTCCATCCCTCCTCCCTGATACTTGTTTTTTGCGTTTAATCATAGTCCAGAAAATATTTGTGGGTTAATTTTTCAATCTATTTATTGTTCTGACAAGTTCACTTTTAACCTGTTCATTTTGCTCTACATTCAACTGCTCCTGACAAAAGTTGACAATATCGTCCCTTCTCCATGACTGAGTATACCAGCCAAATGCCTCGGCAAGTAACTGCTTGAGATCATTGTCTGTCGACTCTTTCATAAAACGGAAAAGTGTGTCTAAATATGTCGGATTGGTTGAGTTACGTAAGGAAGTTATTGTAAATTTTTTCTCTTTGGCACTGATTGACTTATCTAATAGGGCATTAAAATCTTTCTTCTGACCGGAAAATGAATATTCAAACTTCTTTTTCTCGTCCATCTTGTCTTTGTACCATTGATAATTCTTATTACTAATTGCTTTATCTATAGCAGCAAAAGCTAACTCTTCAGGATAATTTTCTATAGCACTCTTCAACTGAAATTCAACTCTTTTGCTGACTCCGGGTTGCATATAAATACTGACAATCTGCTCCAAAAGTTCCGGCGAACTATTATTAGCTGCCGAAATTGCGGCAAGTCTTCTCTGAAGCTCATAACTGTCATTTAATCCTAATTTAATCGAAGGAACCAAGTTTTTATCATAGCTTTTATTAATAAGTGTGAATGCTTCAAGTCTTACTACACTGCGATTTTCTTCCTTTTGAATCCTCAACAGTTCGTCTGTAGAAATTTGATTTGCTTGATAAAGCATTTTCATGGCAAGCGCTTTGTAATCAGCATTTGCATCTTTCATGGCTTTTCTCCAAAATTTTTCATCATCCTTACGACTCACTATTGCCTCATTTATGTTATTCAAATCAGGCCTGCTGGAAGTAAAATGAAAAGTAGGGTCACCAAAAAGATGAGACTCAAGAGTCATCTGTCCCTTTGCCCAGTTCCCTATACAAACGCCAAGATCTAAAAGCCCCATCAGCTGATTTGTCCAAATATCCTGCAAAGTATTGACAGAATTACCCTTGACTACCATGGTATTGCCGGAATTAAAAATATAATGTCCTGCTATATAATCGTCCTGATGAAAAGAACCATTAAAACAAGCGTCGAGAATTACAACTTTAGCATTTGAAACATATCCCTCCATATCATGAAGAGTTATATCAATAGCTTCGTCACTAAGGCTATCCTGACGTACGATTTCAGGATCAAACGCATTATTTACCCAACTCTCCGGTATTCCATATTCCCGTATATAATAATTCTTGCTTGCAGTAGTATCGTCTGAATTTCTGATTTTGCTACGAAAAAACTTTTTAGCAAGTCTGATCCAGTCTGAAGCAGTTGTAGCAAGAGGAGTTCCATTCAAATACTGCCTGTCTTCAGACCCGTGGTGATGAAGTATTGCAAGTCCGAGATCTTCTCGCGCAAGCTCTGCCATCAAACGATATTTGACATAATTATCATAGGTATGGTCAATATAGTTCAACCTGTTATAACCTGCCACTACAAAAGGGAACTGTTCGGTGAGACTATAACGCTCATCAGCACGGGCAACCATACAGTCTGAATTATAGCCGTGACCTGCAAAATAGGTAATTGCGCCTAAAGATCGAGGAATGCCTTTTTCCCGTGCAGCCTTCTCAAGATACTCATTAATAAGTTGAAACTTGTCCTTGCCCTTGACTGTAGGAGGTTTAATTCTGGCACTGTAAATATCGCATGTAATATGATGCGGACTGTCAGATGCTAAATTGTAATAAAAATAGAGATTATTTGTGGAGTCCCTTTTTAAAAATTTAAATTTTAGATCAAAATCATCATAGAATCTATCAGATGGCACCGATGAAAGATTCCATGGTCGCCGCTGATCCATTTTAAAAGCAGTTGTAAGATGTTGCGCATCGCGAATCATAGGAACAGGAATATCACCTATTAAAACTGCTCCCTCAAGATTGTTATTTAGATATAGTCTTTTCAATTCCATTCTAATAGAATCAGGAATATTCCATTTATCGACTATCACAAAAGTATTAAGACCATCAAGCCTCACAGCTGTGGAATATTTATCAATTGATGCACGACAGTTTTCATAAGTATTTTTGTCAACCACGATTGCAAAAGAACGAGGTTGAGATTTGGCACTTGCATAACTTACTGCCGCTACAATTATAAGTGCCACAAGAACAATTTTTGTGGAAAAAAACTTCATATTTTATTTAATAATGTTATGTAATAAAAAACAATAAAAAGACAGAGATGTTAACCAAAGTTCACTCTCATCATAAAATCAATTGTCCGTGTTTTTCATATAAATGGTCCGTGACACTTCGAAACAAAGCCTGAAAGTTTTTTATCAAATCTGTGGTGACCCACTTCGCAGTTATTATTCTCTGAACAGGAATTATGGCCTCCAGTGTTGATTTAATATCTGAAAGCAGATTAACTGTGGACTGACTTTGATCTATCCTTAAAAAATTGTACTTTACTCTGCAGCAATCATTTTTCTTAACACTATGCGAAATGAGATGTCTGCCACAACAAGGGCAACAATTTTTCGGATCATCACAAGGGTGATCAGGCTGAGTACAGGAACATTTTGAACTTATCCCCCAAAAAACTAAATGTGATGAGTGGCTACAAAAACAAGCATACCTGCCAATACCCATGATGGCAACAAGATACATGGCAGAACTCACAATTGATAATATAACAAAACCCGAACGCAATTAAAGGCCCTTTTAAAGTTAAAGCAAAAATATAAAAAAAGATGATAAATGAAATCATATCCTTTAATAGCTCCACTCCGTCCCCTCTTTAGTATCTCTTATTTCAATGCCAAGAGCTTTTAAATTATTTCTAATTTTGTCACTTGTTGTAAAATCTCCTTTCCTTTTAGCCTCTGATCTTATGTCAAGCAGTAATTTTATTACCTCATCTAAAATCTCAATATCACTTCTTTCAACCTTATCATCCTTAAGTCCGAGTATTTCTGTTAACAAAATATTAAAAATATAGACAAGGCCCTCTTTCTCTGATTGAGATAATACTAGCTGTTTTTCCTTAACTTGATTGACAATCTTTACTGCATCAAAAATATGAGATATTGCGACAGGTGTGTTTAAATCATCACACAGTGAGTCATATATCTTTTCGATTAATGAATCAACTCCAAGCTCTGAGGTTTCTGTAACAACTGGTAATTTTACTACATCTTTTAAGGCCTGAATCAATTTTTTCAAACCTCTCTCCGACGCTACCAAAGCCTCATTACTAAAATCGAGAGTACTTCGGTAATGAGCCTGAAGAATAAAAAACCTTACCGTCATTGGAGAAAAAGGCTGTGAGAGCATCTGATGCTTACCCTCAAATAGCTCCTCAAGGGTAATAAAATTACCAAGAGATTTGCCCATTTTCTGTCCATTAATGGTAATCATATTATTATGCATCCAGTAACGAACTCCACCAACTCCTCTTGAAGCAGTATTCTGGGCAAGTTCACATTCATGATGTGGGAAAAGAAGATCCATTCCTCCTCCGTGAATATCAAACTCTTCACCCAGATATTTTGCACTCATTGCAGAACATTCAAGATGCCACCCCGGGAATCCTTCGCCCCAAGGTGAAGGCCATCTCATTATGTGCTCAGGCGAAGCCTTTTTCCATAAAGCAAAATCATATGGAGACCTTTTATCATCCTGTCCGTCGAGACTTCTTGAATTTGATTGAAGGTCCTCAAGCTGTCTGCCGGATAATACTCCATATTTAAACTTTTTATTATATTTCTCAACGTCAAAATAGACCGAACCACGACCCTCGTATGCAAAGCCATTATCAAGAATAGTTTTCACAAGCGCAATCTGTTCGATAATATGT
>JAHDRO010000247.1 GCA_018433265.1 Bacteroidales bacterium | reverse complement strand
GTGAACCTCGAGATCTGGAACAATTCGTATTCGAAGATTTACCCGATCCTGCGTGGATTTCTAAGCCACTGAAACGTTGGATAGAAGCTGCCGGAATCACGAAGCGGATTACATTTCATTGCTTTCGGCACACGTATGCTACCCTTCAATTATCCAATGGCACAGATATTTACACTGTTAGTAAGATGCTCGGACACACCAATGTAAAAACCACCCAGATTTATGCAAAAGTTGTGGACGAGAAGAAAAGCAAAGCAGCACAAGCGATTCAGTTAAACACCCTTAAAGATGCGGAGCCATGAAAAACAACATTCTGGAATACATTATATTATATGTGATTATTGCCTGCGTAGCTTTAATCATTGCAACGCTGGCTCGTATGTCCGCAGTCTTAATGGGCTTTGATGGCTTTACTGCTTTCATGGTTTTTATAATTGTTTTTGCTATTCTGGCTATAGTGTATTTGAGTATTCATGCGGTATTACAAAATCTGATGTTGCCGTGGATCGGGAATGGATTGGCTAAGATTCCTTATTTTCGGAATAAGATAGAGCAAAGGCAAACTCCGATTATTGAGGAACAGGAAGAAGATAATATTGTTGTTGACGATGAGAATGATGTTGTTAATATTGAACCGGGACAAACTATATCTTTGAAGGATATCCGGAGCGAACAACAACAAAATATCGACAAAGAACTGGAAGAGAAGTTGAATGTCGCTTTGAGCTATACCCGAAAATCGTTTGCCCTTTATCTTTCAGATGAAGACCTTGAAGTTCTTTGCCGGAATGTCCGGGTATATATGAACAAGTTAGAAGAGACAGAATTGAAGCCGGTTAAAGTGAAAGAGCTATCCGCTCTCGACCTCCGCCACTTCGGATGGAATATCTGGAATTATTTCAAACCTAGGAATCAGATAGATATTGCTAATTTTCTGAAAATTGTCTTTCCGGATATTTTTAGAGAAACGGAAGTAGAGAGTATTAAACGTCACTTGAAGGATGATGAGTTAAAGGGGCTGATTAAGATAACAGAAAACGTTTACTAGAAAAGATGAATAAAATATTTACATTACAGGAAATTGCTGATTGGCAACTAAATTCAGAACAATCAAAAGTAGAATTACCTTCTATCCAAAGGGGTTTTGTATGGAAGCCAAAACAAATCGAAGATTTATGGGACTCTCTTTTAAGGGGGTATCCTATTGGCTCCTTTTTGTTTTCAAGAACAGGAGAGAAACTTTATTTAATGGATGGTCAACAAAGAGCAACTTCTATATTTTTAGGTTATTTCAATCCTTTCAAAACAAATCACTCTACTAAAGCGTGGACTATAAAAGGTGAACTTCCTGTTATTTGGATTGATATTTTACCTGATGCGAAGCCGAATTCCAGTCAATATCTGACTCGAATAATCACTCGTTCACACCCTTGGGGATATCAAGCAAACAACAATGACACAAGGTTAAGTATATCTAATAGAAATAAAGCATTAAGTTTGTTTAGACAGCATTCAGATAATAAAGGAGGATACACTTCGTTTAAAAACTCAACTGTTTTTCCTTTTGATGCTTGTTACCCTTTGCCTCTTTCCTTTCTTCTCGAATCAAAAAATATAGATGAAGTGATAATACAGGCTGAAAAATATTTACCTGAATACTTTTCCACAAAGGAGGGGCATTTTGAAAACAAAGCTTCTTTTATCAATTTGTTGAAAAGTGATTTATATGAGGAACTCTCTAAAATTTTTGATACAATTAAAAAGATTGACGAATTTGAAATTACATCAAATATTATTGAAGATAGGGTTCTGAATGAAGAAACTGAGATGGAAGAGCCAACCTTATTCGTAAGAATTAATTCGGCAGGAACAGCATTAACAGGTGATGATTTAATTTATTCAATATATAAAGCGATATTTCCCGCAGCTAAAAATTTAATCGAAAATATTGGACTAAGCTTTATTTCGCCACCCCAAGTGCTTTCCCTAGTTTCCCGAATTGTCGCCTCTGATTTGGAAGGGAACAGTTTTGTTAAAAAAATGAATGTGAGAGATTTTCAACGCAGAATAAAACTTGATAATTTTAAGGATAGTCTAAATCAACTCATAGAGACTAATGAAATGGAGAAATTGTTCACACAAGCAATAACGATTTTATCAGGCAGAGATAATTCATTGTTTGCTGGTGAAATTCCTCCTGTTATTATCAAACAACTTATTAAAAAGAATCAAGAACTTTTTCTCTTTTTTATTTATTGGCTACACCTGCACAACTCTAAAACCCTATCAGAACAAACACAGTTGAAAATTATTGCAAAACTCTTTTCTTTTGCATGGTTTAACTTTGAAAATATTCCACGGCTATGGAAAGAAAAAATAGCAAATATATCTTTCTGGGAAGAACCTTTGAATGAATTGATTTGGTGGAATGGAAAAGACGGGATACACTTTTTAATTGAACCTAAATTATTGCAAGAGTATTATTCACAACCACAAGTAGAAAATATGTTTATTAAAAATGACGAGCATAGATGGGGGCTTTGCAGAGATGGTGTTGGCGAAAGAATAATACAGTATTTCAACAAAGTAAAGTTTACAGAAGATATTTCGTTAGAGGTAGCTAATGAATACTTTTGGAAATTCATTGATAAAATTCAACATACTAGGCAATTGATCTTATTTGCTCAACGTGATTATATCAACTCTTCTTTTAGAGATTTTAATCAAATGGATGATATAGAGGATAGTAATGCTCCTTGGGATTGGGATCATATTTATCCGAGCGAATGGGTGTATAGAAAAGTCTATTGTAATCGAGGTATCAGAGATTGGAATAATACGAATGGTAATTTTCGAGCTATATCACTTGAGCACAACAGAAGCCGAAGCAACCAACAATCTCCTCAAAATATTTCTAATTTAACTGAAAGAGAGTACTC
>JAHDRO010000134.1 GCA_018433265.1 Bacteroidales bacterium | reverse complement strand
TCTTTTTATCATTGCTCTTTTGGTGAGAATTAAACTAGGTTCTCCCGTTATCTTCAAGCAGGAAAGACCGGGACTGAATGAGAAGATATTCACCCTCTACAAATTCAGGACCATGACTGATCAGAAGGATGAACAAGGCAACCTCCTTTCCGATGAAGTAAGACTCACTAAGTTTGGGAAAATGCTTCGATCAACAAGTCTTGATGAGCTTCCAGAGCTCTGGAATATTCTCAAAGGGGATATGAGTGTGGTGGGGCCGAGGCCGTTGCTTGAGAAATACATTCCTCTCTATTCAACAGAACAGAGAAAGCGACACTTGGTTCGTCCTGGACTAACAGGATTAGCCCAAGTTAATGGAAGGAATGAAGTCTCTTGGGAAAAGAAGTTTCAGCTTGATGTTGAATATACCCAGCATATTACGTTTTGGTCAGATATAAGAACTCAAAGTTCGCATATTTCTAAGCAACTAGATTCAAGCATTCCTTCAGCTTTTCAGGCAGTTGCTTGAGGAATTTGTTCATCGCTTCATTGAGCTTTCCCGGTGGCATGGCATATTCAGAAGCGAGGGTCTCGACGAACAATGTCAACACCAGTTCAATGGCATGAAAGAGAGCAGTATCTTGGACCTCTTCCAGGAGTTGGTAGAACAGTTCACCGAAACCTATTTCATCAGAGTTCTGGCGGTTCAGCCAGGAGAGCATCGCATATTGGAACATGACTATGGCGGTGCTGGCATGGATTTCTGAATAATCCAGCGATTGGGTGCTCTTTTGCAGGCGCAGGAATGACTTGCAGGTATGGAACATTGTTTCTATCCCCCATCGGCTGCAGTAATATTCAACTATCTGGTCCTCTAACAGGCTGTTGTCTGTGCAGAGAATCGCCAGGTATTCACTCTTCTTGTTCCTGTTCCTGACGAACACGATTTTCGATTCTTGGTTGGGTTTCTCATCCTTGTTGATCAGTGAGATGGCAGCGGAGAACAGGAATTTCCTGCCTTTCGAGTCGTCATTTCCGGCCTTTCGGTCCAGTTTGCGCTGGAGCCTCTCCTCCTTGGCGCACATGCGGAAAATCTGGCTGAGCTTTCTCCTTTCTCCCTTGTAGAGATAATAGGTGGAGGAGTTTTTCAGCATGCAGATCACCTCGTATCCCTTGTCTCTGATGGCGAAGATGGTGACGGGGTTGGCGAACCACTTGTCGCACAGCAGGTACCGGGCCTGGAGATTCGCCGCTGCAGCGACATCCAGAAGGTCCAGCAGCGTGTCGTTCATCTTCTGTTTTGCCAGCTTGCGTATCTTGAAGCCAAAGGTTTCCTTTTCTTTGGCGGTAAGCCCTTTGGATCCCCTGAGCACCTTCGTATCGTCGCATGTGCTCATATTGCAAAAAGATACGGGAAGGACCGATACGCCATCGGTCCAGGCAAGGGTAAGCATCCTGAATCCCTTGTAGTAGCGTTTGAGGGCATGGTCCCAGTTCTTGGCGCTCAGCTCCACCTTCTTGGACCTGTTGCGACAGTAGCTGCTGTCATCGGCCACCAGGAAAAAAGGCTTTTGCACTCCCTTGCAATCGTTGCGGCATATCGGGCGGAAATCCTTGTCGATGATCTCTTTGGCCAGCAGGGAAAGGAACCGGTTCCAGTCCATCTTCATGGATTGGAGGAACCGATGGCATGTATCCTTTTTCACCATGTTCCCGTACTTGCGGGTTTTTTGATCCCTGTTCATGGATATTCCACAGAACAGCAGGGTACACAGGTAGGAGAAGACCTTCCGGACTTCTATGCCCTTTTGTTTGTGTGCACCACAATGGCGAAGGATGGCTCCGACTTTAAATCTCTGGGAAAAAGCACTGACTTGACTTGTAATGGCATCGGTATTGTTGGTAAAATCCCTCAACATGTTAGGCATAAGCTCCTTGTCTTGTATAGGTTTATAGTACATCCATTATACGAGATATTCGAGCTTATGTCTATATATTATATGGAATTATTAATTAATCTCCAAATTTTTCCTTTGCTTTTCATCCAAAATTCTAGGGCCTAGCAGTATGCGAACTTTGAGTAAGAATAATACTTCAGACAGTTGGCAATGTATTTGGGGGGAAGGGTATTTCGAGTACAACATCGGCTACGATGGAAGAGTTCTTGGGGTATGCCTGACATGCAAAATCAATCTACAGAAAACCAATCTCCAAAGAAAGTTGTAATTATTGGGGCTGGTGGGCATGGTAGAGTTATTGCCGACATCGTTTCTCTTGCAGGTGATGTTGTATTAGGTTTCCTTGATGATAAAGACCCAAGCGAGTTTCCGAATATTACCATTCTTGGTAAACTGACTGACATCGAAAGATTCAAACAAGAAGCTTCCTTTATTGTTGGCATTGGCAATAACCAATTACGAAAGCAAATTATGGAAACCTTTGATGTTGATTGGTATACAGCAATCCATCCAACTGCAGTTATTACCTCAGATGTTGTAATTGGGGAAGCCCATGCATATGCAGCCGATGTGCTCTGAAGAAGCGGCGTAAATCCTTAATTTTAACGGATTTTCCCTTGCTTTAGCGGCATTTTGAACACTTTTTCAATCGTTTTGGCGGCTGAGGCAGTATGCACGTGAAGGGCTTCTTTTGGGTGACGTAGAGAGAAAACAGCTCTGAAAACCGTGTCGATTGCATATGCATAAAGCTTTCAAACGTACATCTGCCGCATATGCATAAGAACTTCATAGCAGCATTTTGACATCTGCTAAATATGCATTAGGAAGCCACAGCGCCATCGGCAGCACATGAATAAGTTTTTCAAATAAAAATCGCTAAAAGAGGAGAAATAATATGACTTATAAATTGAATCCTGAAATTAGGAAAATCACTTCTCTGGTTGAATTGGTCTTCCCAGATGGTGAAAAGAGACAGTTTGAGAACGGAGCGGAGGCTTGCTCTGCTGTGCTTGAAAATAGATATGTGGTTAAAGAGATGAAGGCTGGCAATGGAAAAATAGTCATATGCTTGGAAATTCCCGAAGGTCCATCTGATGAAACTACATTTTTCTGACCATTTTTATCTGAAGAAGAGGTGGAAGGTTACCGCTCTTTGGTTATGGCGTACATATTTGTGACTATGAGGCGTGGAAAATGACCTTTGATGAACTTTGGGTAGAGATTGAGAAACTGCATATTTTGCCTGATACGGCAATAAGTCAAGTGCCTCATGTCTTATCGAATGAAACAAAGAAGCGGCTTTCCAGAAAAACTCCAGAGGAAGCATGCCAGATATTATGCGAGGCGATAGAACAGATCAATCGTGGAAGCATTGAAACTGTGGATGCTTTAACACGGAAAAAACTATGAGCCAGAAAGAGAATCCCATCCCTCCTGCTCAGTATGATGAGACGGAAGAATGGGTTAAGGAGTATATAGATCAGTTCGGCACAGAGCCGAGTTTCTTTTGAATGTAACTGCGCGGTTTCAACCGTGTGTGAAGAAATAGATGATTCTCGCGTGAAAAGATAATTGTTATATGGGGAGATCAGACAAAATGAGTGAAGTTACTGCGAAGCGCT
>JAHDRO010000114.1 GCA_018433265.1 Bacteroidales bacterium | reverse complement strand
TGATGAAAGTACAAAATCAAACTTATATCTTTTAAAGCCAATATGTTCTGCGAAATAGAATACTACAGGGACATTCATTCTTGCTGCTATTACAAAAGGGCCCAAAGGAAACGAGGCTGACTTTCCCATAAATGTTTTCTGAATATGCTTTTCACTTCTACTAATACGATCTCCCTGAAGAGAAACATATTCTCCCCTTGCAAGAGCATCTCGTATTTTAAATATATACTCAAGAGAGTCACCCTCAATTGTAATAACATTAAATGCATCCAAACTTCTGTTTAATTCAAGAATCCTTCTGATGCCCTCAAATTCGAGATTCATCATTACGACATTCATCTTCTTGCCATACTTGCCAAAAAAGGGGGCACCAACTTCCCAATTGCCAAAATGAGCTCCAATGATAACCACACCTTGTCTGCTGTTCAATAATCTTTTAACATCTTCAGGTTCGGAAAAATCAAATTTATATTGATTATACTTTCCCTGATTAACTGCTATTTTATCAATGATAGCCCGACCAAGGGAGTAAAAATTTCTATATAGAAAAAAAAAGGAAGCACACCTTCCCTTACCAAGAATTATTCTGGAAAACTTCCAAACTGAACAAGTAGCAGACGGTGCAAAAGGGATAAAATAAACAACAACAAATGAAAGAAGGACGTAAGCCACCCTGACTCCAAAACTCCTTATTAACTTCACAAATATAAGGTATCCCAGAAATCCGCCTCTTGATTTTCCACTCCAGCTCTTGTAGTCATTGCGAGCCATTCATTCTGGAATTAATGAACTGATAAAAATCCTCAAAAGTTTTTATCTCAGCAAAATCTTTTGCCCTGACAGTGAAGCCGAAATTATGCTCAATAAGCACAACCATGTCAACCAGATCCAAACTGTCCAATTCGAGTGTTTGCATCAAATTTGCCTCAGGTTTAATAATGTCCGGATCCACCTCAAACTCTTCTGCCAGGACTCTGTTAATTTTCTCAATAAGTTCAGGTTCTATCATCAAATTATAACTTCTTAATTATTAGTGTTGAGTTTGTTCCGCCAAAACCAAATGAATTGGAAAGGGATATATCAAACGAAAGTCTTACACACTTGTTATTAATGTTCAACTTTGCAGAAGCTTCGTCTGGTTTATTAAAATTAATTGTGGGGGCAATAAAAGAGTTATGCATCATAATAATCGAGTAAATGACCTCACTCGCACCAGCCATCCACATTTCATGACCTGTCATGCTCTTTGTCGATCCGACAAAAGGTTTCAACTCTCCAAAAACTTCATCTATCGCCAATGCCTCATTGTAATCTCCCACAGGAGTAGAAGTAGCATGAGCATTAACGTATTTTAT
>JAHDRO010000396.1 GCA_018433265.1 Bacteroidales bacterium | reverse complement strand
TGGATATTTACGCCAACCCCTTGTGCCACACCTATGATTTTTTCAAATCCGATTAGTGTAACTTCCGCAGCCTTGCAAGAAGCATCTAACGCAGCTATAGCAGTTCCCAAACCCAATGTCTCAATATGTCCTAGGGCATTCTCCACAGTCTATTCCCCCCTTTTTAGTTTTTCAGCTAGTTGCTCAATTGTTATCATTTCTGATGAAATACTTTGTGATTCGTCATTTTCGTAACATTGCTCTGTATTGCCTTTAAGCAAAGCTCTTAGTATGTTTTCTTCTTTATCAACTAAGATATCATAGCTATTTATTTTTTTTTGCGAAGAATTATCTACCTTGATATCTTTTGTTATATTGCTCATAATAACCCTTGCTAATGGATTTACCATTTATTTCACCACCATTATATTATCTTTCCTACCTCATCGTGTGGTCTTGGAATTACGTTTACAGATATTATTTCAGCAATCTTTTGTGCATGTTCTTTCCCGCTTTCTACAGAAGCAATTACAGCACCTACGTCACCTGTTACTGTAACACATACTATTCCCGAGCCTACAATTTGAAAATCCGCCAACTTTACGTTGGCTGCCTTCAACATTGCGTCAGCAGCTTCTATTGCTCCGACTAAAGATTTAACTTCAACTATTCCCATAGCTTGTAACATTTAATCACCTTCTTATTTTATATAGTAGGAAAGTACTTATTAATATCTATTTTATCAAACCCTGGTATTTTTGTCCTTTCAAATCTTTCTATATCACCTGTTATAGGCTTTGTAGCATCTATTCCAACTTTATCAGATGTACCATTTATAGTATGAGACGGTTCTAATGCCGAACCTAGTGCAGATGGAATAATGACAAAATCATTGCTTGCTTGTGCTCTAGTTGTTATTGCCCACTCGATTTCTTGAGGATCGTAAATGTCCACATCGTCATCAACAATTACAATTTGCTTTAGCTCACTATTATATCCCAATCCCGATATAATTGCAGATTTACCGTCTCCAATATTATGCTTTCTTATAGAGGCAACGGCATTGAATCTGTACCCTCCTCCTTCTGTCACATAAACATCTGAAACATCAACAACTTTATTCAAATTTGTATATAGCTCAATTTCTCTAATCATTCCATTTGAAACATGCTCCTCTCTACACGGAAAAGCTATTTGAAATATAGGGTCATTTCTATACATAACTGCATCTATCTCAATAATAGGTTGAGGTTTCTCAATTCCATAGTAGCCCATCAGTTCACCAAAAGGGCCTTCTGGTTCTCTTTTGCCAGGGACTATCCTGCCTTCTAAAACTATTTCACAATAAGCAGGTACTAGCAAATCTACAGTTTCGCATTTAACAAGTTCTAAAGGCTCATCTCTTAATGCGCTATCTATCCTGTATTTGTCTACACCATATAAATCTGTACTATATTGGCTTGCAAGAAGAAATTCAGCATCATAGCCTAGAACTATCGCCACTTCCATTGGTTGATTTTGTTTTTCTTTCTTCAAAAAATCGTTCATTAATTTTTTCGAGGCTATTAAAACTGATAATTTATTGCCTCCTAAGTATTGGAATCTTCTAATAGATGTATAATACTCATCTTTTTCATTGTCTTTGACAACCAATACTCCTGCTGTTATGTACCTAGACGAATCTTTTTCATTAAATTTAGGTATAGGGAATAATCTCTTCAAATCTATGTTGCGCTTCACTATATTTTCTTTAACAGGCCCATCTTTTACGACTTTATAATCCTTAGGATTAACTAAAGCACTAATGAATTTATCAATGCGATTCTTTTTATCTAATCCCATTAAATTGTATATTATATCTCTATTGCCGTATAATCCGCCTATTGCTCTTTTTTTATCTCCATCAACATTATTAAATAGAATAGGCGTTTTGTTGTTAAAATGTTTTAATACAGCTCCTAATTCATATTCAGAAGATACATTCTTCTTACATTCAAGTAAGTCATTCAAATTTTTAAGTTTTTCCAGAGTTGCTCTAAGCATTTGTGTTTCCACTCTTTCACCTCCCATTCCATCGATTTACTAAATTATTTTCAATATTTAAATTGTCTAAAATCCTGCCTGTAAATTGTATGATTATGTCTTCAATCGAACTAGGATTGTTGTAGAAACTAGCAATAGGAGGTAATATTTTTATTCCTAATGTGCTTAATTTTAGCATATTCTCTAGATGAATAGAACTCAACGGTGTTTCACGGGGAACTAATACCAATTTCTTGCTTTCTTTAATAACCACATCACAAGCTCTAGTTAATAAGCTGTCAGAGTATCCATTAGCTATAGCAGACAAAGTTTTCATTGAACACGGAACAACAACCATTCCATCAACTTTAAACGATCCACTCGCAATAGGCGCCATAAAGTCATCGTTTTTATAATAATAGCTCGCTAATTTAGATAATTCGCTCACACTTAAATCGCATTCTTGGTTTAAGACAAATTCACCCATTCTTGAAATTACCAAATGAGTTTCAATATTAAGTTCATTTAAGGCTTTAAGTAAAGATACTGCATAGATTGCTCCACTCCCGCCTGTAATCCCAACTATTACACGCATTTTTGTCCCCACTTTCGTTTAAATACTAGGCGAGCTAATGCTCGCCTTAGTTATTCAACTTTATTCTCTTTATCTCCTCCGCCTTCCCATGGATCAACACCCTTATCCCAGGCTTCAATATATTCATCTACAGTCATTACTTTTGTAAATATACTTAAATCTCTCAATCCGCTTAAGTGCATTTCCTCTGTCTTTGATTGTACAGCATCGCTCAGAGTTATAACTTTATATGCATAATACAATGCATCAGATGCAGAGCTCCTAACACATACGTTTGTCCATGTTCCAGTAACAACTATTGTATCTATTTTTTCCTCTCTGCAATATAAATCTAAGTCTGTGTGTGCAAATGCACTATGTCTTCTCTTTTGAACAATATATTCATTATCCAAAGGTCTTAATTCATCAATAAAGTCCGAACCCCAAGTACCTTTTACAGCATGAACTGGCCTTACTTTAAAATCAGCATCATTTTTTCTATGTGCTTCCTGTATAAATATGAGTTGGACATCGTCATTTCCATTTCTATTTCTTTCTCTAACCCAATCAAATAGTTTTTGCATTGTGGGTATTATTTTTCTACTATTAGGGCAATATAAAACTCCATTTGGATCAGCAAAATCGTTTAGCATATCTATTACTAAAATTGCATGTTTAGTCATTTTATCTTTCCTCCATTATATTTTAGTTTGAAAATTTAATCAATAAGATATTAAAAAGTTATTCTTCTTGGAAGCACTTGGATGCTTTGTCTCTTAACAAACTGACCAAATCCTGGTTTTACTTTTATACCTTTTATGCCCCTTATATGCTCATCGATTATCTCTGGATGTTGTTTCCTGTAGCTGTTTTCATATTCTTTACTATGCAGATGAGGGAATTCTTTTAATATGTCTTTGTACCTTTCTTCTAACCCCTCAGGATAGTTGTGTACTATTCTTTGCATATCTTCATCTGTCATTTTAGCTAATTCGCTTTCATCATTGTCTTCATAAATTAAATGGCCTCTTAAAACGGTTTTAGCAACTTTCCCTTTAAGTTCCATACCTTCTAGCGGAGTGTAACCACACATGGAGGCAAGTTTCTTAGGATCAACTTTCCATCTCTTATCTAAATCAATGATTGTGAAATCGGCATCTGAACCAATATTCATTGCTCCTTTTTTTGGATAAATACCATAATGTTTTGCCGCATTTGTTGACAATACTTCTACTAATTTACTCAATGAAAGTCTTCCTTTATTGTAGCCTTCACTAATCAGGAGAGGGACCATTGTTTCTACACCTGGAAATCCAGGGAAAGATGTCCATATGTTCATTCCCTTGCTTAGTTTTTCGCTTTCTAACTCATATGGTGCATGATCAGTAGCCATGAAATCAACGCTTCCATTTCTCAATCCTTCCCATAGTTCTTCATTGTCTTTTTTAGTTCTAAGAGGTGGTGCAATTTTAGCTAATGGACCATATTTAGTCATAGCTTCTTGATAATTTAAAGTTAAATAATGAGGGCATGTTTCACTAGTGACATTTAATCCTCTTTTTTTGCCTTCACCTATTAATTTTGCACCTATTCCTGTACTCATGTGGACAATGTGAAGTCTAGCGCCTGTATGTTCTGCAAAGCTAATTCCTAGCTCTATAGCTACTTTTTCCGCTAGTTCCAATCTTGCTTCTGCCCAAGCCGGTCCATCTGTTCTTCCTTCTCTTTGGTATTTTTTTACATAATAATCACACATAGCATAGTTTTCTGCATGAATCCCTATAGGTAGTCCTGTCTTAGCAACTTCTGTGAAAGCTTCAAGCATTTCAGGATCGTCAACTCTTGGATATGTTGGAACAGAAGGTGTCATATACGCTTTATATGCAACAACACCATATTCAGCTTGTTCTTCAACATTATGTAACCATCCGTTTCTAACATCTTCACCAGTTACTCCACCCCAAAATGCGAAGTCAACTAGTGCCTGTGGACTTACTGCATCTAATTTCAATTTAAGCTGTTCAACTGATCTAACTGATGGCACAGAACAACAAGGCATATCAATAATTGTTGTTACTCCACCGGCTGCTGCAGCGGCAGTACCTGTTAGAAAGTTTTCTCTATGTGGAAAACCTTGATACATAAAATGAGTATGCGAATCAATACAACCAGGCAATGTTAAATGTCCATTTGCGTCAATTATTTCTTTTGCGTCAATCCCATCAATATTGTCAATAAATCCGGCAATCTTTTCATCTTTTACCAATATGTTTGTCAATGTAGTTTCATCCGCTTGTGGTATCCTAGCATTTTTAATAATTACATCGTACATCATAATCCCTCCCTTTATATATTTACATATTAATACTATCACAATTATATTGAATAAACTTTGTGAATATTTAATAAATATTTATTGTAAAAATAGTCTATTATCTCTTTACTTTGTTGATTTATTATAATGATTTGTAAAACATTTATATAGCTAAAAAAAAAATATGTCATATAATATTATTAACACATGAAAGAGGTGATTAAATGGCTCTTAAAATTGTAGATTTGACCCAAGAGATTTTTCAAGGAATGTCTATTTTCCCAATGCATCAAAAAACTTTTATTATGACTAATATGACTTATGAGGAAAACATGAAAGAAACAGGAAGTAAAACCTTAGGTTTTTCAGCAAGAAATTTACTTATAAGTGAACATTGCGGTACACATAGCGATGGAATAAGCGAATTTAAAGAAAATGGCTTAACCATTGATAAAATGTCTTTGGATTACTTCTTTGGCTCCGCTATATGTTTGGACTTGAGTAGCGTGACATATCCAGATTATATAGAAGTTGCTGATTTAAGGAAAGCACTAGAAAGATCAAAGCAAGAAATAAAAAAGAATGATATTGTGTTGTTGTATACTGGTCATTATGATCGTTTCTATGGAACTGAGAACTATCAAAAAGAATACACTGGTCTTAGTTATGAAGCTGCAAAGTTTTTAGCTGAAAGTGGGGTTATAAACATTGGAGTGGATTCACCAGCTATTGATTTGACACCTGATGATATAAATTTCTCCGGACATATGATTTGTGCGGAATATGACATTACTAATACTGAAAATTTATGTAATTTAGACAAGCTTATAAACAAAAGATTTCTCTATATAGGTTTACCATTGAAAATAAAAGATGGCTCAGGGTCACCTATTAGAGCTATTGCAGTATTAGAAGAATAAGGGTAAAAACCTTATTCTTCTAATCATTTGTGCTCTATATCATTTGCTTTATTTTCAACGCTATTTCAAGGTTCAATCTATCGTTTGAATCGTTTAAATTTGCCCCTGTTATTTCTTGAATTCTGTTTATCCTGTAAAGTATTGTATTGTAATGTGTGTACAAAGTTTCCGACATTTTAGTCAGATTTCCATTACAATCAAAATAGCATTGGAGAGTCTTGACCAATTCAGTAGATTTTTTCTCATCGTAATCTACAAGTGGTTTAAGTGTTGTATTGTAGAAATCATCCAATTCCTCACTTAGAAAATCTTGACAAAGTATCTTAAAAACACCAAGCTCTTCATATGTTATTATTGTTCTATTTGTTAATTCTTTACCTGTCCTTATAGTCCTTAATGCATCAGAGAAGCTCTTATTTGCATTATCCAGCCCTCTATAAATTCTTCCTACACCAATTCTTAAATCTACACTATCTAAACTTTTCTTTATAGTTTCGTAGATGTTTAAATTGAACTCATTCAGTTTTTTCTTGTAATCATTAGTATTATGGAATTCTAATAGTATCTGTATTCCATTTAGTTTAGTTGAAACAATACCATTTAAATAAAAATTCTTCATTGTTTCCTCGATAGATGAGACAACTTGATTGGAATGTTTCTTTAGATAGTCAAATAAAAAATCATCATCTTCATTTTCAAGTTGTGGAAGCTTAAAGCTCATGACTTCAACAATATAAAAATCATTTGGAGCTAGATTGAAAAAATGAGCTCTTTCAAGCGCTTTTCTTTTTCTTTTTAAATCTTGAGAAATTAAATCCTCAAAAAACTCTGATCTGTAATTTATCTCTACTTCCTTTACGTTCATATCTTGAAGTATAGATAGTGAAATAATTGTTGAAGCTGATTCCATTATAGATAAATCAAATCCTCCAAGTGGAGTATTTATAGACCATGATATAATGTAACCATATACTTCTTCTTTTAATACAATTGGAATAGCCATTCTATCAACATACTTGCCTGAAATAATGACCTTATCCTCATACATTTTTTTAGATCTTGACTTATTTATATCATAAAATTTATTTAAATCTTTTCTTAGATCTGTTATCGTATCTTCTGAAATATCTTGAAAGTACTCGTAGGAAGTATCTTGATGTTTCATTTTAAGCGCAACAGGATTTTTTATATTGTTATAGACAACATCTAGTACTTCTTCCATTGATTTCCCATCAAGCATTATTTCCATAAATTTTTCATGAGCTTTTTCTATCCTTTCAAGTAGGGAAGTTTGTTTATTATATATTTGTTTCATAACTTCCATAAGAATTTCTGATAAAGGTAGAGAAGGGTCAATTTCAATAATTGGAAAGTTCAATTCCTCTGCAAACGCTAGGATTTCTTCATTCATATTGGTCAAGTAAGGAGAAATTTTAATTCCTATGCCAGCTAAATTTTGTTCTTTGGCATTTAATATTATGCTTTTTTGATAATCTTTATCTGCTTTATTAAAAGAATATGCAGTTGTCAATAAAAGCTCTCCGCTTTTTACCCAATCAAAAATATCAGGGTCTGCAATTATATTTACTCTTGATACAGTATTTCTTATTCCTTTAAATCCTGCTATCAATTTGCACTTGCTCATTAAAGGGAGATTTAAAACATCTTCTAAACTAATACCATTTTGCCTGGGCATTCGACAACCACCTCTTAATTTTACTATACTATTTTGATTATAGCACAGTAATATATAAAAGTCTAGTGATTTACACTATTGGCGCCTACATATACCGCGATGATGTTATTTTCATTTCCAGAGTAAATATATTTTTGCAATCTTTCTAATACACCGAATTTATTAATATCCAATAAATTGCTGTCGTCTATTACCAATAAATCTGCTTTATAGCCTCGTTCTAAACTTCCTACTTTCCCAAAAAATTTGCCTCCACCCTTAGTGGCCATATAAAAAACCTCAGAAAATGATAACGGGTATAATTCTTTGTCCGATTCCAACCACTTGATTTTAGAAGCTTGAATCGTGCTTACTATTGATTGTGGAATGCTTAAAGTGTTTCCTCCAGAAATGTCACTTCCCAATCCAACATCTACCCCATAGTCTAAGTATTTTCTAACAGGCATTATACCGCTTGATAGATTGAAATTTGATAGTGCACAATGTGCTGCAAACACACCATTCTTTTTCATTAATTCAATCTCATCATCAGAAGTGTATATACAATGTGCCATTACCGTTTTTGTTTGTCCAAATAATCCAAACTTGTTGTAAACACTAGCATAATTTTCAATATCAGGATGCAATTCCTTCACCCATTCCACCTCATTAGTATTTTCACTTAGATGAGATTGAACTGGGACATTATACTTAATAGCCAATTTCGATAATCCTTCCATTAATGCTGGTGAGCACGATGGTACAAATCTCGGTGTTATAATTGGTTTTACTCTATCGCTTTTTGAGCTTAGTATTATTTCCTCTGTTTGTGCAATAGATTCATCAGTATTCTCACATAATTCATCGATAGTATTTCTATCCATATTGACTTTTCCAACATATGCTCTTAGATTTGCTTCCTCTAGCAAATCCATTAACAGCATCGTACTTTCCTTATGGATTGAAGCGTATATTACTGAACTTGTCGTTCCTTTTTTTATGAGATCAGATACAAATTTACTATATGCAATATTCGCATATTCTAAATCTATAAACTTTGCTTCTTCAGAAAAGGTGTATGTATTTAACCACGGAATTAGTTCCTTATCCATTCCTAATCCAATGTTAAAGAATTGAGATGAGTGAAGATGAATATCAACAAATCCTGGTATAATCAATTTACCTGTGTAATCTAAATACTCACAATCACTTGGGATACTATCAATATAACGGCAAATTTCTTTTACTTCACCGTTCTCTACAATGAGGTATGAGTCCTCATTGATTTCAAACATAGCTGGACTTTTTGTGTAGACAATGTCACCTTTAAAAATTTTTTTCATGTTCTCTCTCCTCGAATAATAATTACTGATATAAGTATTATATATTTTCTGACACTTTCTTAGTATGTATATCTACTACAAAATAGTAAATATATAATTCAAATATTATTTTATCATAATTCCAAGATATTGTGATAATTTGTATTAATTGTGGTATATATATCAAGAGGTGATATAATGTTAACTTTTCAACCGATAAAAATAAACAATTTATCTTTAAAAAATAGAATTGTAATGCCACCAATGTGCATGTACTCAAGTGATGACAGTGGTTTAGTAAAAGAGTTTCACAAAGTTCATTACATTCAAAGAGCTTTAGGCGGAGTTGGTCTGATAATTCAAGAAGCTACAAGTGTAGAAAAGAGAGGTAGAATATCAGAAAATGACTTAGGAATTTGGGAAGACAATCAAATAGAAGGGCTGAAAGATTTAGTGGCTAATTTGAAGAAATATGACACAAAAGTCGCAATACAATTGGCTCATGCAGGAAGAAAATGCGGGGTTAGGGATGAAGATATAATTTCATGTTCTGCTATTAATTTCAATGATGACTATAAAACGGCACGCGAAATGACTACTGAAGATATAAAGGCAGTAATAGAATCATTTAAATTAGCTGCATCTCGTGCCTTAGAAGCAGATTATGATGCTATCGAGATTCATGCAGCCCATGGATATTTAATTCATCAATTTCTTTCCCCTATAACAAATCATCGAGATGATGAATATGGTGGAACCTTAGTCAATAGAGTAAGATTTTTAAGGGATATCTTGACATCAGTACATGAAGTTTGGCCAAATGATAGACCAATTATATTGAGAGTTTCAGCTAGCGATTATGTAAAAGATGGCATAGATATTTATATGATGAAGGATATTGTAAATCAAATTAAAGATTTAATAGATATATTACACGTAAGTTCAGGAGGCCTTGTACTAGCTCCTATCAATCTATTTCCTGGATATCAGGTTAAATTCGCTGAATATTTAAAGGAAGAAACAGGTCTGCCAACTATAGCAGTAGGATTAATTACAAATATTGAACAAGTTGAGGAGATTTTAGGGAATAATAGATCTGATTTAGTTGCTTTAGGAAGAGAGCTATTGAGAAATCCAAATTGGGTTCTTAATAATGCAAAATTAAACGATGTAAGAATTCAATACCCATCACAATATTTACGTGCATATAAATAAAAATAAGCCGCAGAAAGCTGTAAAGCTTGTCTGCGGCTTATTTTTATTTATAATATGTTCACAGGATATTTTATTTTTAGTGAGTTTACTTTGTTTAAATATTTTTCTTCTTGTTTTGACATCAGTAATTGCTTTTCAATTTCGTCTCTTACTTCTTCTAAAGAATAAACATCTTCTGCAGATTTCTCATTTATTTTTATAATATGATATCCAAACTGTGTCTTAACTGGTTCGGACATTTCCCCAATCCCCAATTTAAAAGCAGCATTCTCAAATTCAGGAACCATTTGTCCTTTGCCAAATTCTCCTAAATTTCCTCCAACTTCTTTCGATGGACAAGTCGAATACTGTTCAGCAGCTTTTTCGAACTCTAATCCCTCATTTATCATATCTATAATATCATATGCTTTCTCTTCATCTTCGACAAGTATATGACTTGCATTCAAAGTCTCTTGTTTTTTAAACATATCAGAATGTTCATTGTAATAATTTACTATCTCTTCATCTGTCACTTTAACTCCATCAACAATTTTATTAAAAGCATATCCCTTTAATAAATTATCCTTAACAGTCTTTAAAACTTCTTTAAATTCAAAATCATTTTCATAACCGTTTTCTATGGCATCAAGATAAAGGAGTTCTTGATTAACTAATTCCTCTATAATTCTTTTTATGCCTTCTTCTGATTGAAATTGAGCCGCAGTTTGTGGGTTCATTTCATTTAGGAATTTCATAATGTCATTTGTAGTTATCTCTTTGCCATTTACAATAGCAACAACATTCTCGTTATACATAGGTATCCTCCAAATAATTATTTTAAATAAACAGAAAACCTCTTAGATATCTAAGAGGTTTTAGAAGCTTTAATTATAATATAACTATTTCTTCAGCTTGTAATCCTTTTTGACCTTCTACTACACTAAATTCAACTGATTGGCCCTCTTCTAATGTTTTGAAACCATCTTTTTGAATTTGTGAGTAATGTGCAAAAACATCATTGCCTTCTTCAGTAGTAATAAAACCAAAACCTTTTTCTGCGTTAAACCATTTAACTGTACCTTTCATTGTACAACCTCCAAAAATTTATTAATATTTCTTTAATTCATGTAACCTACAACAATAAATTTCTAGTTATACACACTAAAAGGTAAACCGAATTATTGTTACTATTTATTACTCCTGAATTAAAGCTCAATAGTATTGTATCACCTAATTGTTTAAAAATCAACTATTTTATTGAAATTTTTTTATAATTATATATAATTTATCATATATTCGGTTTTTAATATTCTTCAATCACTCTATTTCAGCTGTTTATACTAAATAAATAGGTTGTATTAAATATGGCTAATTTATATTTTTATAGAATATGTGCTACTTATTGTTAAATTTTTCTATCCTTTTTTGTGCACTATATTCCAAGTTTATGATATGCCTTTTATATTTTGTACCCATCAATGGAGAAGATAGCAAAAAATCTGCAGTTGCTCTATTGTTTGCTACAGGAATATCATATAAAACAGCAATCCTCAATAATGCTTTTACATCAGGATCATGTGGTTGAGCTTCAAGTGGGTCCCAAAAAAATATCATGAAGTCTATTTCACCTTCTGCTATTCTCGCTCCAATTTGCTGGTCACCACCTAGTGGCCCAGATTTATATTTCTTCACATTTAATCCTGTATTTTTTTGGATTAATGATGCAGTAGTCCCTGTTCCACACAAATTATGTTTTGAAAGTTCTTCTTTATTTGCGATCGCCCATCTAATTATATCATCTTTGACATTGTCATGAGCTATTAATGCTATATTCTTTGTAGCTTCCATTTCAATTATTTCCTCGTTTATGTCTATGCCTTTATTAATCATCTATTTTCCCTCCATATTATTTGGCCAAATGCATGATCATTATCCATACTTGTTATCTTATAATTATATATTATTTCATTATTAACTTCTTTAGAAAAAAAATTTACTATTGGCCTGTCATCGTATAATACTTCCTTTTTATATTCAATTGATATGTTTTTTATAAGGTAATTATTCAATATTTGATCATCAGTTGAGTCTATCATCCATTCTAAATACCTAACATTATTCACATGATTATTATTGTCTATATCTGATTTCCTAACATAAATTTCTTTTCCCTTAGTATATAAATAGCTATTGTACTGTTTGAAATCGACCTGTCTTTCAACCATTTTCCCATTATCAGTTGAAAAAGCATGAATCATATCAATTGGAATTCTCTTTGGTCTTTTTGTAGTTGAATCAACTAATATCCATATAGTTGAGGCTCTTGCTAATTCAATATTTTCACTTGATTTCATAATAAACTCACGATAAGCATAAAACCTATTAAATCCTGTAGTCCAGGTTGATACTGTAACTTCTTCTTTTGCTCTGGGATAATCAGATATATCTACTTCCCATCTGTTTAATAGCCATGCAAAATTATTGTTACACAGAGTTTCATGCCCTAACCCAAGAGCATCTATATGCCAAGTTGATGTTTCTGCCATATATGATAAAATCATTTCTGGCTTTAGATAGTTTCCGATTGTTGTATCATAATAAGGTATTATATAAGTTTTAGAGTAATTTTTCATTCTTTTAACTCCTAACATTAGTTGATTGTCTCCTGCCTATTGCTTCTACTTGCTAATATAGATCTAAAAAAGATAGTTAACAATACAATAACACATCCAATTAAAGCCAAACTGCCAGGCTTTTCTCCAAATGCTAAATATACCCATACAGGATTAAGTATTGGTTCAATAAACATAAGTACACTAGCTTCAATTGCATTTACGTATTTTATTGCTTCTGAATATAATATATATGATATTCCTAATTGAAATGTTCCCAATAATAGTATTCCTATTAAATCCGCTAAAGTGAAATGAACTCCACTTAAGAAAAATAGGCCTATAAAAGCTGTCAATAAATGTCCTAAAAGAGTCGTTTCAACTGGAGATTCATCTTTTTGAAACCTTAAGGAAATTGTTACAATAGCTAAAAAAATTCCACTAATTATAGCTATAATATTTCCTTGTAAGCTTCCACCACCCACATCGTCGATAAATACTAAAGCCATTCCTACAATTATAAATAAAATAGACATTACATCATAGTAATGTATTTTTTCTTTTAGAATAAAATAACTTAATATTGCTACCCAAATAGGAGATGTATATTGAAGCACAATTGCATTTGCTGCTGTAGTGAGTTTATTCGCTGCAATGAACCCAATAACCATCATCGAGTAACTGATAGCCCCTGTTATTTGAGCTTTTGAAAATGTGAATTTTGGTTTTCTTACATATGTAAATACTACTATCGAAGAAACTATTGCTCTAGTTCCAGCAATTTCCATAGGTGCTAAATCAACGAATTTTAATAATACCCCTCCTGTACTCAATAGAATCGCCGATAGTATTATATATATCACTGATTTTGTGTGAATATCTTTCATATATGCCTCCAATAAATTTAAAACTTTACTAATAATAAAATAAGTATATAATATTAATTGCAAAATTTCTAGTTGAAAGAGGTAAATTATGCAAATATCTTTAACTTACGAGGAATTATTATATAAATACAAAAACCTAAATTACGTACTCATAGACGTTCGGTCTGAATCTGAGTTCTCAGAGTATACAATACCTGGATCAATTAATATTCCAATATTATCAGACAAAGAAAGGGAAATAGTTGGCTATACTTATACCCATGTAAGCCCTGAGGAAGCTAAATTTTGGGGTATAGAATTTGTGTCGAAGAAACTTCCTACATTATTCAAAAAAATATTGTCTTTGCAAAACGAATATAGTGATCTTATATTTTTTTGTGCAAGAGGTGGATATAGAAGTTCTAGTATTACAGCACTTTTGCAGAGTATCGGTATAAATGCGAGTAAATTAATTGGCGGATATAAAGGATATAGAAATTTTATCAATAAAAATCTTAATTTACTCATAGAACCAATTAACCTAGTTGTACTTTATGGAAATACAGGCACAGGAAAAACAAAAGTCTTAAAAGAATTGCAAAAATTGGATGCTGATGTATTAGACCTAGAATACTGTGCAAATCACAGAGGTTCAGTTTTAGGTAGTGTGGGCTTAAGCAAACCAAATAGTCAAAAAATGTTTGAATCTCTTATCTTTGATACACTTTATAATCGAAAAACAGATTTACTATTTGTTGAAGGGGAAAGTAAAACTATTGGAAAGTGCACAATACCAGATATGCTATTTGATAAAATTAAAAATGGAATTCAGGTTAATATTACATCATCAATTGAAAATAGAATTAATAACATTCGTGAAGACTATATATGTGGAGATGATGAGAATATTATAAAATCTCTAGAAAACCTAAGAAATCGCATGGGAAATCATTGGGTTGATCAAAAAATCAACTTGGTCAGAAATAAAAATTATGAAGAAGTAATTAAAGATTTAATATTATCTTACTATGATCCACTTTATGAAAAAAACAAAAAAGAATATGCACTAACTCTTGAAAATAACAACCCAACTGATACAGCAAAAAAATTGTACGCATATTTTAAAAAAGATGAAAGCTAAGCAAAGCTTTCATCTTTCTTTTTTAATATTTCCATAAATTCAGCACCAGTCATAGTTTCCATTTCTAATAAATAGTTTGCAAGTTCTATGAGCTTTTCCATGTTGTTTTTTAATATAGTCTTTGCCTTTTCATGGGCTTCTTTTATTATTCTCAATACTTCAGCATCTATTCTTGAGGATGTCTCTTCTGAACAAGCTAGAGATGGATCAGCAGAGAGATACTTTGATGTGACTGTTTCCAAGGCCATCATATCAAATTCTTCGCTCATGCCGAATCTTGTGACCATTGCTCTTGCGATTTTGGTGGCTTGTTCAATATCATTTGAAGCTCCTGAAGTAATACTTCCAAAGACGATTTCTTCAGCAGCTCTGCCGCCAGTAATAGTTACAATTCTGTTAAACAGTTCTTCTTTAGACATCAAAACACTCTCTTCTTCTGCTAATTGCATAGTGTAACCCAATGCTCCTGATGTTCTTGGTATAATAGTGATTTTATGCACTGGATCAGAATTAGTTTGCATAGCAGCCACGAGTGCATGCCCTATTTCGTGAAATGCTATTATTCGTTTTTCTTTAGTTGAAATAACAGCTCCTTTTCTTTGATAACCTGCAATAACAACTTCCACTGATTCATCTAAATCTTCCTGAATTATTTTTTGTCTTCCCATTCTAACAGCTCTTAAAGCAGCTTCGTTGATGATATTCGCTAAATCTGCACCAGATGCACCTGCAGTAGCTCTCGCTATAGCATTGAAATCAAGATTGTCATCTGTCTTCACTTTTTTAGCATGTACTTTTAAAATTGCTTCTCTACCTGCTAAATCTGGAAGTTCAACCGGGATTCTTCTATCAAACCTTCCAGGTCTTAAAAGTGCTTTATCCAAAGATTCTGGTCTGTTTGTAGCAGCTAAAATAACGACTCCCTCTTTGCCATCAAATCCATCCATTTCTGATAGGAGTTGATTCAATGTTTGTTCTCTTTCATCGTTACTGTTAAATCCTGAATCATCTCTCTTTTTCCCAATAGTATCAATCTCATCTATAAATACGATG
>JAHDRO010000081.1 GCA_018433265.1 Bacteroidales bacterium | reverse complement strand
TTCGAGCTACTGAAGAACTTTCGAGCATCAATACCGGCTTAAGACTGATTATTTTTTTAAGTTACAGTGGTAAATGGGATATTTTGCAA
The DNA here is from genome assembly GCA_018433265.1 of Bacteroidales bacterium. The sequence continues at coordinate 2,544 of JAHDRO010000081.1, read as the reverse complement.
GCGGCAACAATGTACGCTGAAGAAGTCTTAAACGCATATAAAGATGGGTTGGAACCACATGAACTTACAAATGAATATTTTAGCTCTCTTCTCAGTACGAACGGCATACCGGATCCTGATCTTATTATCAGAACGAGTGGTGAACAGAGAATAAGCAACTATTTACTATGGCAATGTGCATACAGTGAATTTTATTTCACTGAAGTGCTTTGGCCCGATTTTCGCAAAACTCACTTTCAACAGGCTCTTGATCTCTTTGACAAAAGAGAAAGGAGGTTTGGAAAGACAGGGAACCAGGTACATAATTATTAATCAAACCAAATTTGTGAATACAAATAAAAGCTTATATTTGTGCTTTTACAGCCAGAGATTGCAGATGAAGTCACTATCCTTTTTTCCGATACTTTTTTTCTTAACATGTTTTTTATTTTCGATTCGGGTCCAGGCACAGGATTCGACTTTCGCCCGAACTGTGGAAGTCGATTATAACAGGCCACAGGTTTATGAAATTGGCGGGCTGACAGTTTCAGGAATAAAATACCTCAATCCAGATCAGATACTCTCCTTAACAGGAATACAGATAGGAGATAAAATTGAGATTCCGGGAGAGGAGCTATCATCTATTATTAAAAGAATCTGGCAACAGAGATGGTTTTCTGAAATCGCTTTTTACATAGATTCTGTCTCAAATGGAAAGGTTTATTTGAACCTTTATCTTCAAGAGAGACCACGTATTTCCATGTTGGAATTTGAAGGAGTAAAGTCGTCGGAGAGGACAGAACTTATTGATAAGCTTAAGATTAAGCGAGGAGGAGAATTGTCGGACTATCTTGAGAAATCGGCTTGTGACATTATCAAAAAATATTATGTTGATAAAGGTTTTCTTCAAACTGAGGTTAAAGTGCTTAAAGTGCAGGATACGACAATAAATAATGCAATTAGAGTGACCTTCGTAGTAGACCGGAAACAAAAAGTTAAAATCCAAGACATAAATTTCAATGGAAATGAAAACATAAAAGACTCAAAACTTGCCGGCTCCATGAAAAAGACAAGAGCAAAAAGCAGAGTTCTTAATGTGTTGTCAAGCAAAAAATTTAACGAAAAAGAGTACGAAAACGATAAGAAAAACATCATCAAAGTGTATAATGAGAAAGGTTTCCGTGACGCTAAAATAGTGAAGGACAGCATTTATTATGTAAGGAATGGCAGATTGGGAATAGATATTACTATAGATGAAGGCAGGCAATATTATTTTAGAAATATCACGTGGACAGGCAATTCACAATATTCAAGTGATTTTCTTAACAGTATACTCAGGATAAAGAAGGGTGATATTTATGATATGGTTTCAATGGAGGAGAGACTCACAAGAGATGAAAAGGGTAATGTCAGCAAGCTTTATACTGATAATGGTTATTTATTTTTCAATGTAACACCTGTTGAGGTTAGGATAGAGAATGATTCGGTGGATGTTGAGATGAGAATATATGAGGGTAAACCGGCCATATTCAACAGGATAATGATTAGTGGCAACACTGTAACAAACGAAAAGGTAGTACGGAGAGAACTTTATACAAGACCTGGATATCTTTACAGCCAGTCAAATATTGAGCGCTCATTGAGAGAGTTGGCAAATATGGGACATTTCGAGCCAGAAAAACTTCAGTCTGCCGATGCGATCAATATAGTACCTAATCAACATGACAACACTGTAGACATTACTTATAATGTTGTTGAAAAGTCAAACAGTCAGTTTGAAATAGCCGGGGGTTGGGGTGGAAATACTTTTGTTGGGACCCTCGGGGTTAGTTTTAACAATTTTTCAATAAAAAGAATTTTTGACAAGCGGGCTTGGAGACCTGTTCCATTAGGAGACGGACAGCAGCTTGCCTTTAGATTCCAAACTAATGGTACATATTATACGGCTCTGACTGCGAGTTTTGTGGAGCCTTGGCTTTTCGGCAACAAGCCAACTTCTTTCAGTTTTTCTGCTTACTATACCAGACAGACTAATTCATATTACTTCTATCAAAATTCCAACGAAAGTATGGAGGTTTTCGGAGCATCCGTAGGAATAGGTAAAAGACTTAAATGGCCTGATAACTGGTTTGTACTTTACAATGAGTTAAGTTTGCAATCATACAGATTGCACGACTGGAATTACTACTTTATTTTTTCCAATGGAACATCTCATAATTTCAGTTATAAAATTTCTCTTCAGAGAAACTCTACTGATCAGCCCATTTATCCAAGAAGTGGTTCAGATTATCAGATTGGTTTGCAGCTGACTCCTCCTTATTCTCTTTTTAGAGATAAGAATACAGACTATCAAAACATGGAAGATTCCGAAAAGTATAAATGGATCGAGTATCACAAATGGACAGTTAAAGGGACTCAATACACTGCTCTTACAAAAAACCTTGTGTTGATGACAAGAGCATTCTTTGGATACTTGGGATTTTATAACAGAGATCTTGGATATTCACCTTTCGAAGGATATGTTTTAGGTGGTGACGGCATGTCCGGTTACAGTACATATGGTAC
>JAHDRO010000331.1 GCA_018433265.1 Bacteroidales bacterium | reverse complement strand
CACACCATATGGAGAAGCTATAGAATTCAACTTGTGAATCAGACTTATTGGATCCATTTTTTCCCCATTGAGTGCACAAGGTTCTCCCTTTTCGAATGTTATTTTTATTCTTTCGCTCCCCCCTTTGGTTACTTGAGACGGATAAGCCTCTTCAGGTAAAATACCAGAAGATTTAAGAGTCTCTACTCCACCAATACTTGTCCCCCAAATACCCTGATTTATAGAATACTTGGCCTTTTCCCACGAAAAATCAAATCCACATTTATTGAGATACTCTATCTCTTCCTTTCTACTGATAGAAAGCTCCCTTATGGGAGCAATGATTTTAACTTCAGGTGCCATAACTTCAAAAACAAGATCAAATCTCACCTGATCGTTTCCAGCTCCCGTGCTGCCGTGTGCCACAAATTCCGCTCCAACTTCTTTTACCACCTTCAATACTTCAAGAGCCTGAAAAGCTCTTTCAGAGCTGACAGAAAGAGGATAAGTAGCATTTTTGAGAATATTGCCAAAAAGAAGATATTTTATACCTTTGGAATAGTACTCATTTACAGCATCTACACATCTGTGAGAAGCAGCTCCTAAAGCAATTGATCTCTCCTCAATTTTCTTTTCCTCTTCAGGAGAAAACCCTCCCGTATTTACCATAACAGTATGCACCTCGAGGCCCCTCTCCCTTTTTAAATAAGGGATACAGAAAGATGTATCGAGGCCGCCGCTGAATGCAAGAACAACTTTACTTTTCATCTCTTTTACAATTTTTTAAAGGTTAATATTGAACTTATCTTTGAAGCGATAAGCGGAAAAGGTTTTATATTCTGCTTTTTATATTCTTTGTGTTCTTCAGGATCATAAAGTAATCCTGTGCAAAGGCACATTTTTCTGTTATTTCTCTGTAAAACATCAAAGTTAACACATCCCTCACAACCTTTCCAAAACTCTTCATCATCTGTCAACTCTGAAAATGTAACTGGTTTAAACCCCAATTCGGTATTTAGCTTCATAACTGCAAGACCTGTGGTGATACTGAAAATCTTGGCATCAGGATATAAGGTTCTTGAAAGCTCAAAAACTTTTGCTTTTATCCTTCTTGCCAATCCTGACTTTCTAAACTGATGAGCAACTATCAGACCCGAATTAGCCACAAACTTGCTGTGACTCCATGTTTCAATGTAGGCAAAGCCCGCAAATTCCTCTCCGGCTAGCGCTATCACGGCCTTACCCGCGATCATTTTTTCGGCAACATAGTCAGAGGATCTTTTGGCAATACCTGTACCCCTCTCCTGTGCAGAGATATACATCAGTTCGCAGATCCTTTCTGCATACTTTACATGGCTAGCATTAGCCACACAGATGTCTACATCCATTATAGTAATTAACGATAAAAGTTAAAAATATGTATGATTTTTTTGCAGGAGACTATACCTGCGTAGAATTTTGCTGTGGTCCCTAAGGGATTAAGTTATAACCGTCCCCTCAGGCTCATCGTCGGACGTGTCTGGGCCTGGGTCTAAGTTCAATATTGAAGTAAACGGTTTTCATTGCGGGTGCAAAGATAAAATAATTATTTAGAAAATTTCTATCTTTGGTCACTAATCATTAAAATTATGCAAAAAGAAGAGAAAAAACAGGTAGGCTTACCAGAAAACGCCTATAGAGAACTTAAAGAAGGAGAGGAATATAAACCAATTATGTCACCTGACAAAGTTTATCCAGAGGTAAGTGTTTGGTCTGTGTCAATTGGTTTACTTATGACAGTTATTTTTTCTGCAGCAGCAGCCTATCTTGGTTTGAAAGTGGGACAGGTATTTGAGGCAGCTATTCCTATTGCAATTATTGCTGTTGGACTTTCAAGTGCTTTTAAAAGGAAAAATGCACTTGGAGAAAATGTGATTATTCAGTCAATCGGTGCATGTTCTGGTGCCATTGTGGCTGGAGCGATATTTACTCTTCCTGCTCTCTATATACTTCAAGCTAAATATCCGGAGCTTACTGTCGATTTTATAAAAGTTTTTCTTAGTTCACTGCTCGGCGGAGTTCTCGGAATTTTGTTCCTGATTCCTTTCCGTAAGTATTTTGTTTCGGACATGCACGGAAAGTATCCATTCCCAGAAGCCACAGCAACCACTCAGGTGCTAGTCAGCGGCGAAAGTGGAGGAAAAGGAGCAAAGTTACTTCTTATAAGTGGCTTGATTGGTGGTGTTTACGATTTTATTGTATCTACTTTTGGCTGGTGGTCTGAGGTGTTTACAACAAGAGTTCTCCCTTTTGGAGAGACAATTGCTGAAAAGGTCAAACTTGTTTTTAAAGTAAATGTCGGAGCTGCTGTCCTTGGTTTAGGGTATATAATAGGACTGAAGTATGCTTTTATTATATGTTGTGGTTCCTTTCTGGTCTGGTTTGTCATAATACCTCTCATGAACCTCTTTTTTGGAGGAAGTATTGTTGATTTGATGAATAGTGGCATTACAGAGGTTGTGGGAAGCATGTCGCCTGAGACAATATTTAAGACTTACGCAAGACACATTGGTATTGGAGGTATCGCAACTGCTGGAATTATAGGCATTATTAATTCCGCAGGCATCATTAAATCGGCCTTTGGCCTGGCAGTAAAGGAAATAAAAGGTTCCGGTTCAGGAAAGAACAATGTTAAGAGGACTCAGAAAGATCTTCCAATGAAAATTATTGCAATTGGCATCTTGGTGACTCTTGCTATAACATTTATATTTTTCTATTTTGGAGTGGTTCACAATCTTACACATGCAATAATAGCGTTGCTAGTTGTAGGCATTATTGCTTTTTTGTTTACTACTGTCGCCGCAAATGCTATTGCTATTGTTGGAACCAATCCGGTTAGTGGCATGACACTCATGACTCTTATTCTTGCATCTGTTATATTGGTTGCCTGCGGTCTTTCAGGTACAGCAGGCATGACTGCTGCCCTTGTGATTGGAGGTGTTGTTTGTACTGCACTCGCCGTTTCCGGTGCTTTTATTACGGACCTCAAGATCGGTTATTGGCTCGGTTCTACACCTATTAAACAGGAGTCCTGGAAATTTCTCGGTACACTCGTTGCAGCAGCTACAGTTGGCGGCGTTATGATTATCCTCAATAAAACCTATGGTTTTACAGGCGATAATGCTCTTGTGGCACCTCAGGCAAATGCCATGGCTGCAGTAATTGAACCTCTAATGTCGGGTGGTGGTGCTCCATGGCTCTTGTATGGTATAGGTGCCTTGATAGCCATTGTTCTTACTCTCTTCAAAATTCCGGCTCTTCCATTTTCTCTCGGAATGTTTATTCCTATCGAACTCAATATTCCTCTTCTGGTTGGAGGTGCTGTTGCTTGGTTTGTTTCCACACGCAGTAAGGATGCAGCACTTAATAATGCGCGAAAAGAGAGAGGAACTCTTCTTGCTTCCGGTTTTATTGCAGGTGGAGCCTTAATGGGTGTTGTAAGTGCTATAATACGATTTGGCGGGATTGATCTTACCAACCGTCAATGGATGGAATCTAAACCCGCTGCTTTCCTCGCACTTGTAATGTATGTCCTCATAATTGTATACTTGGCATGGGACAGCATGAGAGCAAAAGTTGATGATAAATAAAAAGATGGACAGTAATCTTATTTATGCATTTATACTGACCCTTCTTGCCGGTCTCTCTACCTCTATAGGTAGTGGGATAGTTCTTTTTTTCAAAAAATTCAGCTCAAAATTTCTTGCCGCATCGCTAGGCTTTTCTGCGGGAGTAATGATCTTTATTTCTCTTGTTGAACTGTTAAACGACTCAAGAACACGGCTTGGAGAGATTTATGGCGAAAATTCTGGCTTTTT
>JAHDRO010000284.1 GCA_018433265.1 Bacteroidales bacterium | reverse complement strand
TCACTAGTGTCCAAAGAAAATTTCTGAACGATTAATATTTAAAAGCAAATTCAAGTTGAACAGGTTGATCACATACATCAAGCAGTTTTTCATGGCCATTGAAAAGGTCTCTGATCGGAGTCTTGTCTGTCAGCACCCTGCTTATTACTCTGAGGACGTTGAAAGTAGACCTTTTGAGTACGCAATCGTGCTCAACAATGGCTACCAGACAGTATGCTATAACCGCAACATAAATTTGTATTCTCACAGCGTTCTCCGTATTGCCCCAAAAGGAAGTCACACGAAGATGCTGCTTTATCCATCTGAAGAAAAGTTCAACCTGCCATCTCTGTTTGTACAACAAGGCAATATCGCCAGCCTTGAGGGCAAAGTTGTTTGTGAGGAACGTGAACGTTCTCTTCAGTTCAGGAGCATAGTAAACTATTCTCCTGAGAGTACCCGGATACTTCTTCTTGGACTGATAGCCCGTAAGACTTATCGTCTGGTCAAGCAGAACGTTATCCGTATCGTCAAGCAAGTCTTCACCGTCAACAATCTCGTAGTTGAGATGAGACTTCTGTCTGATGACAAAGAACGAGTCGATAATGCTGATTCTATACAGCCTTGCAAGGTCATAGTACCCTTTGTCAAAGATGTAGAATGCATTCGGTTCGTACGGAATGTCATCCATAGCATTCATATCATGAACTTTAGCTTCCGTGATATGAATATAAGTCGGAATCTGAGTCACAACGTCAAACAACGTATGAACTTTGATCCCACCCTTTGTCTGGCGAAAGAATGCCCACTGGAACAAACTCAAACAGAGGTCAATGGTCGTGGAGTCAAACGCATAGAACTTTCCATGCAGGATGAACTCCCTATCAAGCCTCTTGCTCTGTGCAAGGTCGATCATATAGTAGGCGAACTCTTCGAATATCCTGTAATCCCGGTTGGCATTTGCATAAGAGACATTGCTAAGCTTTATGTCTCCAGTGCCAAATCCGAGATGGTAACTCTTATTCTTGATGGCATCAATGATGCAGATGACTTCTCGAAGGCTGTCGCAGCTGGAAAGTTGTCCGAACATCATCACAAGAAGCTGGTTCCAGCATGTGAACGTTTTCACATACTTGTCTCCACCATACTTCTTGACGATTCCATCAAATATTCGCTTTGGCAAAAAATCAACGAGTTGACTGAAAAGGTACTTTCCGCTATTCATGCATGTCTGGATTATAATCAGACTGCAAAGATGGAGAATCAATTCAAATCGACACGCGCTTTTTTTGCTTATAACTAATTGTATAACTATATATTACAAAGAACTAATTTATTTTTCTTTGGACACTAGTGATATGATGTTGTGCGTAGCCTTTCTAATCTTCTGTTGTCCAGACGTAATCAACTCCTGTCCAACCATAATGTTTGTCTTTATATTGTTGCATTGCAGCTCTAAATTGAGATATAATTAGTACAGCGTCACTATTCGTTGGAAAAACTTCATCATCAAGTAGGTCAAGAAACTCAACTGTCGGGTCGTCATTCAAAATAGATTTAACCTTTTCAAGAACTCTATTTGTCATTTTTACTTTTAACTCATTTAAAGCACCGTCCTGTTTTTTCTTTGAAAGTTCTTTAATTTCATTGAATACAGAGTCTAAAATAGGAAACAGCATATCAAACTGTTCAGCCTGTGATTTCGTTGGTTTCTTACCAGTAACAATTTTCTTCTTTGCCATGCTATTTTTCTTTAATTTTTTTCGGCATTATTGTTTTAATATTAGATTTTTCTCCATCAATTACCCAATACCAAGAACCGAAATCCTGTTTAACATTATCTGCTCGTAGTTTTTCGAAGCAACTTAAATATTGTGTTAGCATCATTGCAACATCGCTGTTTGTGGGTAAATCATTTTCATCAAAAGTTTCAAAATCTAAAAATGGTTTATAATCATCTCTTAGTAATACATTTGAATCTGAGATGATTTTATTTACAAATTTCAGTTTGAACTTATTCAGTGCGTCGTTTTGGGATTTCTTTGATAAAGCACTGATTTCATTATGCAAGCCTTCGAGTTGTGCTTGCAATTTTTCAAAATTATCAACTTCTTGTTTTGTCATATGTCAAAATTTTATGCTGGGCAGCTTCTTGTAAATTCAATATACTTTCGTTTAATCACTTCAATGGGTAACCTTTGTTTACTTTCGTAAACTTCACCCATTAGTTTTAGGTCACTATCATCCAAGACCAAAATACATCTTCTTTGTCCTGACCATAAATTGGAATTGCAAACTTTTTTTGGACAAAGAATTAAGCAACATTTAATAAATTAGTTTTTGTTTTATAAAAATTATCCCAGAATTCATCTATTGTGAGGTTGTTAAGGGCCGAGTGTCTTCGTTTTTTATTATACCACAGTTCGATGTATTCAAAGATTGCAATTCTGGTCTGTTCCTTGTTTAATCTTTTACTTCCGTAAATCAGTTCAGTCTTTAACGTTTTAAAAAAACTCTCGGCAACAGCATTGTCCCAACAGTTCCCCTTTCTGCTCATGCTTTGTGTTATGTCGTGTGATTCCAAGGTATTTACAGCCGCTTTGCAGGCATATTGAATGCCCCTGTCTGAATGGAAGATCAGGTTCTTGCATTTTTTCCTGCGTTTTAATGCCATATTCAAGGCAGGTATCACAGTTTCCTGGCAGCTTAGTCCGTTACTCATTGACCAACCGATAGCGTTCCTGTCAAAAAGATCTAATACACTTGTAAGATAGAGAAAACCTTCGGTTGTGGGAATATATGTGATATCCGACACATATGCCCTGCCTGGCCCGGCAACATTGAATTCCCTATTGAGAATATTCTCAGCAACCGGGTAATTATGGTTGGAATCCGTAGTAGTCCTGTATTTTTTCGAATATTTACTTTTTATACCCATTCTTTTCATATACTTGGCAACTGTTTTTCTGGAAACCTTTATTCCTTTGGCTTTCAATGCTGATGTTATCCTTGGACTTCCATAGCGGCATTCCGATTGCAAATACTCCTCTTTTATGTATTTTTCTAGAGTGTCTCTATAAGAGGCCATTTTACCATCCTTCCGGTGTCTCCATGCATACTGCTCCTTTTTATCATCAATACCCTGCACATCATCTCAATCGTCCATTTATGCTCATGATCAAATATAAACCTATAAATCAACGGTCGCTCTTGGAGATGATGCCTAAAGCTTTTTTTAATATCTCATTCTCTGTCTCTATCCGTTGGATCTGTTTCTTGAGATCAGAAAGCTCTTTCATCTCCGGAGTAAGATTGGCAACTCCGTGTCCGGAAAAGCTCCCGGTGCCGTACTCTTTTAATTCCCTTCGCCAGCGATAAACCAACTCTGAACGGATTCCTAATTCCCTTGCCAGATCATTGAGATTATCTCGCTGATAACTTAATTTGACCGCATTTTCCTTGAATTTACGATCATAATGCATACGATTTCCTTTCATGTCTTAAAGTTAAGTTTTTGCTTAACTCTTTGTCCATGCTAAGTTATAAATTCCAATTCAATATACTCAAATACCAACAAGCGCATTTGTTCTCTAGTTATAAGCCTTGTACCATAAATCAATTCTGTCTTGAAGGATTTGAAAAAGCTTTCTGCTACTGCGTTATCCCAGCAATTACCTTTATAACTCATGCTCTGCTTAGCATTAAG
>JAHDRO010000206.1 GCA_018433265.1 Bacteroidales bacterium | reverse complement strand
TACTCAAAAATCTATTATACATTTCTTCCATAGAAGCTATTGCATTTACCGTAAATATTATTCTTTCTGCTTTTGTTGGTGACATGGCAAGTTCATTTTACAAAAGACAATACAAAGTAAAAGACTTCAGTAATTTAATACCCGGACACGGGGGATTTTTAGACAGGTTTGACAGCTTAATAGCATCAGGAGCTTGGATAGCTTTATTAACATTCATTGCAAATTTGTAAATGTTTTAAATAAAATAAAGAGATATGGGTAATCAAATATTATTGACAGTTATTTTCCTGGTTGCAATTGCATGTTTACTGATTTTTACAGAATTGATATATCGCAGATATGAATTGAAAGGAGAAATGACACGAAAATTTGCACACTTTGCTGCAACACTCGCTACAACAATATTCCCATTTCTTTTTAACAGTCATTGGTACGTTCTTATTCTGGCGACAATTTTTTTTATAGTATTGCTCATCAGCAAAAAAATTAAGCAACTTCAGTCAATAAATGATATTGATAGAAAATCTATGGGAAGTTATCTTCTCCCTGTATCAATCTATGTGACTTTTCTGATATCTGATCTTTTAGGTAGTAAAATCATGTTCATTCTTCCAATGCTGGTGCTTGCTATATGTGACCCAATAGCTGGTATTCTTGGTCTTAATTTTAAAAGGAAAAATAGAAATATCAGGATTTTTGGTCATACATTACATAAAACTGTGCTTGGATCAGGGTCTTTTTTTGTTTCATGCTTCATAATATGCATTTTAGCTTTGTGTTTCAATACTATGGACTTTAATTTTAAGACATTTTGGTTATCAGCTTTTATCGCTTCAGTGAGCACTTTAGTTGAGATGTTCAGCTGGAGAGGAATTGACAATTTGTTGATTCCACTAAGTGTTTTGTTTATGCTTGTAATTTTTCTTTAATTTATAATTCTCTTTAGATAGATAAATAATAAAACATGAATAGGATAATCATCGATGGAGCAAATGGATATGTGGCATCACATTTTGCAGCAGAATTAATTAAAAACAAAAATCAGGTATTTGCATTAGTCAGAAGTAATAGAGAATTTTCTCCTACGATGAGAATGAAAAAAATTTTAGATGACATAAATGAAAATCGGGAAGATGACTACAAAAATCTAAAAGTATATAATTACTCTTTGCTGGATAAAGATTTTTCTCTTTCTGAAAATGAATTAAAGGAGATTTTCTGTGAAAAGTCAGATTTTTTTCATTTTGCAGCCAGTCTTAAATTTGCTGAAAAAGATAAAAAGGAGATTTTTGAAACTAATGTTGAGGGTCTTGAGAATGCAATTTGGCTTTTCCTAAAATATT
>JAHDRO010000305.1 GCA_018433265.1 Bacteroidales bacterium | reverse complement strand
ACCGACCACAATATTTCTTTGATTGGAGATAGCAAGTCTCTCTTCAATTTTTTCGTGATTTTTAAGTTTAAAAAAAGATTTGATAATTGAAGGAGAAACATTAATAATTTCCTTTGAAAAAATTATAAGCACAATGAAAAAAGTAAGAAAAAGCCCCGACATAATACTGTCATTTCCTGACTTCTCTCTTAGTGATGTCGTGTAATTACTACTTGTTATGTAAAATTTATTCTTTCCCCACAGCGAATCCACAGGTAGAGTTTGAACAGAATCAGGTATCCAGGAATAGTCGTATGGATATGCACAGGTTTGCTCCATTAATTACCACGTTTTGCTTTATAATTCATGCCTTGGAGAATGTTGATTAGTTTGTCACGAAAATCCCCTTGAATAATTATTTCACCTTCTTTAACTGAACCTCCTGTTCCACACTTGTTTTTAAGTATTTTGGCCAATGACTCGAGATCCTCTTTAGAACCTTGAAATCCTTTAATAAGTGTTACTTGCTTTCCTGCTCTCTGTTTCCGATCTATAGCAACTGTCAAATATTGTTTTTCGGGCTTTAACGTATGAATAGCATCGTCTTTATTGTTGTCTTTTGTATAGTTGAAGTCAGGATCTGTTGAGAAGACGATTCCAAGTCTGCTCTTCCAATCATTCTGAGACATTGCTGATTTTTGTTACAAAGTTAGGTAGAAAAATTCAAAATAGTAACTTTGTTTATTATTAGCAATAATTAGGCAAAAACAATATGGAGCAAAAAAAATTTAAACTGATAAATAACTTGCTAGGATTACTGGTTTTTATCATTGCTGCATTTACCTATCTTTCGACTATTGAGCCTACGGCCAGTTTTTGGGATTGTGGTGAATTTATTGCATCATCATACAAGCTTGAAATAGGACATCCACCAGGAAATCCCGTCTTTCAGCTAATTGCCCGATTTTTTACTCTTTTTGCTGATAACCAGCATGCGGCGATGATGGTTAATGCAATGAGCGCTATTTGTTCTGCTTTGACGATAATGTTTTTGTTCTGGACAATTACTCATTTGGTAAGAAGAATTGTTGAGAAGCATAAAGAGACTGTGACTGCAGCTACAGCTATTTCGGTTTTTGGTGCAGGTCTGGTTGGCTCTTTAGCTTATGCTTTTTCCGACACTTTCTGGTTTTCAGCTGTTGAGGGAGAGGTATATGCCATGTCTTCTTTATTTACGGCAGTTGTTTTCTGGGCTATGTTAAAATGGGAAGAGTGCGCCGACGAACCTCATGCCAACAGATGGATAGTTCTTATTGCTCTTTTGATGGGGCTTTCCATCGGAGTTCATTTGTTGAATTTACTTACTATTCCAGCTCTTGTGTTTATATATTATTATAAACGATACAATGTTACCAATAAAGGGCTTGTCTGGGTATTTGTGCTTTCTTGTGTAATACTGGCCTTTATTCTTTATGGAATAATTCCGTTCCTGCCAAAAATAGCCGCTTGGTTTGATCTCTT
>JAHDRO010000293.1 GCA_018433265.1 Bacteroidales bacterium | reverse complement strand
ATCAGCTTTCTTTCCAGCCATTCAATTGTGTCGTTGTCCAGGTGGTTTGTTGGTTCATCCAGAATCAACAAGTCTGATGGCTGGATCAATGCAGTAGCAAGGGCAACTCTCTTCCTTTGACCTCCTGAAAGATCCCTTATCCGTGAATTATAGTCTGTAATCCCGAGCCTGGTAAGAATGTTCTTAGCATCTGCCTCAAGCTCCCAGCAGTTTAACCTGTCCATCTCAGCTGTAAGCATCATTATATGATCATTCTTAATATCCGAGGCCGAGATTGCTCTCTCGTATTCCCTGAGAACTCTCATCCTTTCCCAATGACCACCAAACACCTGATCCAATACAGTGTTTTCGTCCTTAAAATTTGGGTTTTTAGGGAGATATGATACCACAGCATCACTGGCTCTTATTATCCTGCCTGAATCTGACTCCTCCAGACCTGCAAGGAGCTTAAGCAGGGTCGACTTCCCAGCTCCGTTGGTTCCGATCAGGCCAACCCTGTCGCCCTCATTAATTCCGAAGCTGATTTCTTCAACCAACTTCCTCTCAACATATGATTTTGTAACTGATTCGATGGTCATTAAAAGCATGATTATCCCTTTCCTATGATGCAGAGTTTAGTATTCCGTGGCTCCAGTTGTCCTTCTTGTATATATAGTACCCATAAATATCAATAATCAGGTTACTTGCGCTCATTGCTATCCAGATTCCCGTTGAACCCAGCTGAGTGTAGTTTTTGAATAGAAGAATCAGCTGAACATTCCCGTCAATGGCATGGTAAAGGCAACATATGCCATGTAAGTTATGCCTTGTCTGATTACTTCAGGGTCGTCCTTAGACTGAATGAAGAAATTTACCAATCTCTCGTTAAATATCAAAAGAAAAATACACCCAACTAATCCCATTGCTAGCGTTAATATGCTTGCCTTATTGAAGGATTCTCTTGACCTGTCGATCTTTCCTGCACCGATATTCTGACCAATAACTGCTGTCAGAGCTGCTCCTATACCCATCGCCGGCTGCATTATCAGTGAAGTTATCCTGTTTACCATTCCAAATGCTGCCATAGTTGCAGTTCCATAGGAAACGATGAAGCCGTTCAGTATTATGAAGCCGAAGGCTGCGCCTGACTGACCTATTGTAGCAGGAAGTCCTACTCTTATGATTTCATCAAGAATACTCTTATCAAACCTGAAATTCTTGAAATCAGGTCTT
>JAHDRO010000021.1 GCA_018433265.1 Bacteroidales bacterium | reverse complement strand
TGTGCATAGCTTGATTTTTCTTTTGTTCCCAAAAGTAAAAATTCAAATCGTGGACAAGCTTTTTTTATTGTATTTTGCATCAATTCTGACCGTTACAAGGATAAAACAAAAAGTTTAGTGGACACTAATGATTTTCTTCCATAATCTCTATTTTTTTGCAAAATAAAATATTTTACGCAAGATATTTTTTCTAAAGGACATGATTCTTATCCTATAAAATAGTGATGTATATCACAATTTCTTATATTTGCAACATAAATAATTTTCTTATGGAAAATAAATGTCAGTTTTGTAATTATAGATCTATGGCTGAGAGTAAGCTTTCAGAAGATGAATTAAACGAGTTGTCACATAACTCGCTTAATGTTAGCTTCAAAAGGGGAGACACGATCATCAGGCAAGGTACATATTCCACAAATGTTGCTTACCTCAAAAGTGGATTAGTAAAAATACATATTAATGGTCCATATCACGAACATACAGTAAAAATTGTTAAATCTTCCAATTATCTTGGTTTACCGACCACTTTTGGAGATAAGATCAACCAGTATTCGGTGACAGCTGTCGAAAATTCTGAAGTATGCTTTATTGATATATCTTTTTTTAGAAAAATGTTAGCAGAAAATCATGATTTTAGCAGCCAGATAATAGTAGAGTTGTGTAAGGGTGAGATAGATTCTTACCAAAAATGTGCAAGTCGAACACAAAAACAGGTTAGAGGCAAAGTGGCCGATATTTTGATAGATTTTGCAGACAACCTGTATCATTCAGATAGTTTTACCATACAGATTAATCAGGAAGATTTTGGAAGTCTGGTTGATTCTTCAAGAGAAAGTGTCAGTAGGGTTCTAAGTGATTTTGCTAAAGAAGAGGTTATTAAAATTTCGGGGAAAAATGTTCAGATACTAAACAAAGAGATGCTATACAAAATTAGCAGACTCGGCTGGTAGTGTTAGTGGAAGTTGTCTAAAAATGTCATTTTGTCTTATAACATTCCTTTGGCAAAAATTTTGTGACTACCTTCGCGTTGGAAAGTAAAGTTATTATGGTAATGAAAGATAAAAAAAAGGAAAATTGTCAAGAAAATCCTGATACTGTTTCTCAGCAGGTTCCCGTGAACGAGGCTGCAGATAAAGTTGCAGAGAATGTTTCAGTTGTACCTGAATCAGCTGATGTCAAGGATGAGAAGGAAGAAAAAATTGCAGAATTAAATGACAGATATTTGAGACTTGCTGCTGAATTTGACAACTACAGACGCAGAACAGCAAGAGAGAAGCTGGAACTAATTCAAACCGCTTCAGAGGATATCATTAAAGGCATTCTTCCTATTCTTGATGACTGTGAGCATGCAATTGATTTGCTTAAAAACATTGAGGGTGACCATAAGGCTGCCATTGAAGGCACTGAGCTTATCTACAATAAACTGTACTCATATTTGGAATCCAAAGGGCTTAAACGGATGGAAGTGATGGGAAAAGAACTGGACACCGACTTTCATGAGGCAGTAGCACAAATGCCGGCTCCTGATAAAAAACATAAAAATAAGATTATTGATGTTGCCCAACAGGGCTATACTTTGAATGGCAAAGTTATCAGATATGCCAAAGTGGTAATTGGTGTTTAACTGAATTAAGATGGCAAAGAGAGATTATTACGAGGTTTTGGGTGTTTCCAAAGGGGCATCTGCAGAAGAGATTAAGAAGGCATACAGAAAGCTTGCTCTTAAATATCATCCAGACAGAAACCCGGGTGATAAAGATGCTGAGGAAAAATTTAAAGAAGCAGCTGAGGCCTATGATGTCCTGAGCGATCCTGATAAAAGGTCGCGTTATGATCAATTTGGTCATGCAGGTATTAATGGGGCTGCAGGAAGCAGTGGTTTTAGTGGTGGTGGCTTTTCAATGGATGACATTTTTAGCCAGTTTGGGGACATATTCGGTGGACATTTCGGTAGTAGTGGTTTCGGGGGCTTTAGCAGTTTCGGAAGTTCTGGCAGAAGTAGTAGTTCCAAGCGATCCAATAGAGGCTCCGACATAAGGATCAGGGTAAAACTGGATCTTAAAGAAATTGCTCATGGTACTGAAAAAACAGTCAAAATAAACAAGCAAGTAGAATGTCCATTATGCAAGGGTAAAGGTGCTGTTTCTGAAGCCGATATACATACTTGCGAAACATGCAGGGGTACGGGACAGGTTTCAAGAGTTACTCAGACATTTCTCGGCACCATGCAGACATCTTCTGTTTGTCCTTCATGTCATGGTGAAGGTAAAAAGATTGTAAGACCATGTTCAAGATGTGGAGGAGATGGTCTTGTGAAGGATATGGAGGAGATTTCTTTTAAAATTCCTGCCGGTGTAGCTCAAGGAATGCAGCTTACAGTTCAGGGGAAGGGAAATGCTGCCAAACATGGTGGTGTGAATGGCGATCTGCTCGTTGTTATTGAGGAGGAGGGTCATCCTGAACTGCAGAGGGACGGAAACGATTTGATATATACACTTTTTATTTCTGTTCCTGATGCTATTCTTGGTTGTGATGTGGAGGTGCCATCAGTCGATGGGAAATTAAGAATAAAGGTAGAACCGGGTACTCAATCAGGCAAGATACTTCGATTAAGGTCTAAGGGTTTGCCGGATGTTAATGGTTATGGTTATGGCGATCTACTTGTATTTATTCAGGTTTGGATCCCTAAAAAGATTGATAGACAAGAAAGAGAAGTTCTTGAGAAAATGCGGTATTCTGACAATTTCAAACCTTCTCCTACTAGGGAAGACAGGAATCTCTTTGAACGGTTGAAGAAAATGTTCTCATAAATAGATTTTTATGATAGAGATAATAGGTCTGATGTCTGGAACGTCACTTGACGGTTTGGATATTTGTCATGTTTGTTTTGACCGTAATAATGACAGATGGTCTTATAATATACTTAACGCTGAATCAGAGGAATATCCTGCAGATATTAAGGAAAAACTTGCCAATGCACAAAATATGTCTGCATTTGAATATGCTCTTTTTAATTCTGATTATGGGATATTTATAGGAAAAGCAGTCAAGTCATTTGTTGATCGTCATAATATAAAGCCCGATTACATTGCTTCTCATGGACATACCATATTTCATCAACCATCAAGAAGATTTACCGCTCAGATAGGATCCGGTGCTGCAATAGCTGCTGAATCAGGGATTGATACTATTTGTGATTTCAGGACAACAGATGTTGCTTTGTATGGACAGGGAGCGCCACTTGTTCCGGTTGGTGACAGAGCTCTTTTTCCTGAATATTCATATTGTCTTAATCTGGGTGGTTTTTCAAATATATCATTTGATGATGGAAATTCAAGAATAGCATATGATATATCTCCTGTAAACTATGTGCTTAATTATTATACAAGAAAGATAGGACTTGAATATGATAAGGATGGGAACATGGCACGTTCCGGCAAGGTAATCCGACAGCTTTTAGATAAGTTGAATTCGTTGGAATTTTATGAGCATAAAGGGCCAAAATCTTTGGGAAGAGAGTGGGTAGAAGATGTGATTTTTCCTTTGATTGACAGTTTTAAAATTTCTACAGAGGATGCTTTGGCAACTTTTTGTGAACATGTAGCCTTTCAGACTGGAAGGCATATTAAAGGTGGAAAAGTGCTTTTAACGGGAGGAGGCGCATTTAACAAGTATTTGGTTGAACGTATGAGAGCTCTTGCGCCTCATTGTGAATATGTTGTTCCTGATCCGTTGACTGTTAATTTTAAGGAAGCTCTGATTTTTGCATTTTTAGGAGCACTTTATGTTTATGACATCCCAAATTGTCTTTCTTCTGTTACAGGAGCTGTCAGTGATTCTGTTGGTGGTGCACTATATAAGGCTGTAAAGCATATATAATTTTGCGAAGTTCGAAATAATTCATACATTTGCACTCCAAATTTTATAGCAACCGCTTACAAGAACAAATTAGTCTGTAATGTTGCGTAACAACACATTGAAGAAATGGATTTAATTAAAGTTGCTGAGCAGGCATTTGCTAAAGAAGCAAAAGAATTTCCCTCTTTCAAGGCAGGTGACACAATAACAGTTACCTATAAAATTAAAGAGGAGAATAAAGAACGTCTCCAGAAATATCGCGGAGTAGTGATACAGAGAAAGGGTACAGGTTCAACACAGACTTTTACAGTCAGGAAGATCTCAAACGGAGTCGGTGTTGAGAGAATATTCCCTCTTAATTCTCCATTTATTGATTCTATCGAGGTCAATAAATATGGCAAGGTACGTAGAGCAAGGATTTTCTACCTGCGTGAGCTTACAGGTAAAAAAGCGCGTATCAGAGAGAAAAAACGCAATATTACTAAGGACCTTGAATCCTGAAATTTTTTAGGCCCCGTAGCTCAACTGAATAGAGTATCTGACTACGGATCAGACGGTTACAGGTTTGAATCCTGTCGGGGTCACTTAATCTGACGGAGTTTGGTGTATAGTTTACCAGACTCCGTCAATTTTTTCTCCGCAAAATACACATTTTCCTCCTACAACATAATTTTGCACGACGCGGAATCCCTGCCGCTCAATAATTATTGCATGACATCGTGGACATAGGGTGTTTTCCATCTCAAGACCAGGTACATTGCCTATATATACATATTTTAAACCCTCTTTTAAAGCTATTTCTCTGGCACTTTTCAGAGTATTTACCGGAGTTGGAGGCAGTTGTGACAGCTTGTATGTAGGTATAAAGCGACTAAAATGAAGAGGTGTAGTTTCAAATCCGTTTTGAAGCAACCAGTTACACATTCGTTTAATCATGTCCATGTTGTCAGTCCAGGATGGAACAACCAGATTAGTTATTTCAAGCCAAACTCCCTCTTTTTTTAACATAGTAAGTGAGTTGAGAATAGGTTGAAGTTTGCCGGCACAAAGTCTCATATATATATCATCGCTGAATGATTTAAGATCGATGTTGGCAGAATCGATGACTTTACAGAGTTTTGCAAGGGGAGCACTATTGATAAAACCTGAGCTGATAAATACATTTTTGATTTCTTCTTGCCTGGCAAGTGTTGCCGAATCATATACATATTCATAAAAAGTAACTGGTTCAGAATAGGTATATGCTATCGATTTACAGCCATTTTGTTTGCAGTAACTAATCAATCTGTCAGGTAGTAAATCGGTATTTTGTGTGTCACGGGGACTTTTTTGTGAAATAGACCAATTTTGACAGTACAAGCAAGCTAAATTACAACCTGCAGTAGCTATTGAAAATGCATTTGTGCCAGGGTAAAAATGAAAAAGAGGTTTCTTTTCAATGGGGTCAATATGGACGGCGCAGGGATTACCATAAGAAATAGAATATAATTTTCCATTTTTGCTAAGCCGTGCACGGCAATTTCCCAATTCGCCTTCTTTGATATTACATTCGTTGGGGCATAACAGGCAACGTATGCCTTTTGGAGTGACTGTATAAAATTGGGCTTCCCTTGTCCACTTTTTTCCAACTTCAGGAGGGACTACTATACCACTTTCGGAAATTGCAGATAGTGGTTTATATAAACAAGCAATCCCTGCTCCACAGAATAATGTTTTAATAAATTGTCGTTTATCCATATTCAATTTATTTTGTTAAAACAACTCGCAATCCACTGTAAAGATTCAATCCGGCAACTACCAGACAGGTAATTGCTAAACCGCAAACCGGAAGCAGCAAAACAGCTGTGATAAAAGCACCAAAAGCTGAACCCAAAAGATCTGAACTGTAATTTATTCCTGAAATCTGGCTGTATCCATAGGGCTGAAGTCGTGATGCGAGATGAAATTCATAACCAATTACGA
Organism: Bacteroidales bacterium; assembly: GCA_018433265.1. The sequence goes on along the minus strand of JAHDRO010000021.1, from coordinate 1,859 downwards.
AGGCAAGGATGAAGACGGGAATAAAGAACATAAACTGCTGAAGAAGGGTAAGAAATGTTATTTTACCTGCCAACAAAACAAAACCAGGTAATAATATTGAAAATAAAGCCAGTGCAAATTGTAACATTGAGTACTGTCTCATGGAAAATTCATTTTTGTTTCCAAATTTCCATCTGCTTCCTACAACCAAACCTCCCATGAACAAAGAAAAAAACAAAGCCGAAGCAATATACAGACTCCCAAAATATATTTGATATATAAGCATCAATGCTACTTCGAGAGAGGCTGAGGTAAAACCTCCAATATATAATCCAGTAGTAACCGGATTGAGCCAGAAGAGGCACAGTAAAAACATAAGGGCAGGAATGGCAATTATTAAAAAATAATTTCCTCCTACGTAATTAAACCAGTGATTTATTTGTCGTAAAAACATATAAGGCTGAAAATCGTGATTTATTTTTACTTTTTGGTCAAATTGTGAAATAAGCGATTCTCCTCTTTCTTTCATAAGTTTGTCATCGATGTAATCTGAATTTACGTAGTTTGTTATAATTCCTTTTTTAGATATCAGTTCTGTGATATTCCAAGAAAGAGAATCGTCAGAAACCAAAAAGTAATTTTTTTCACCAGGCAATATTAATTGGTGTAAAAAATGAGAATTTAGAGTTTTAAAGAGAGATGCATTCACTGCCAGCGCATTGGCTTCCGCATAGTTGCCGGTTGAGGGGAGGCTTGTACAAACAATGCTCTGATGATTGCAATGCTTCTTTAAGATACTGAAAAATTCTTCGGTATAAAAGCGATTATATCCTAAAGTATTAGGGGGTGGCAAATTGAGCAGAATTACATCGTATATGGATTTTGATCTGAGAAGGAAGGTTCTTATATCTGATTTTAAAAATTCGACGTTTTTAAAATCAGTCATATGTATAAGATTTTTCCATTCATTGAAAATTTCAGGGTTATGTTCAAGATAGGTAATCTTCTCTACTTTGTATTTTTCAATCTCTTGAATCATGCCTGAGATCCCTCCGGAAATCAATAGTATCTGTTTTGGCTGCTTGTGCTGAACCATTGCATAATGGACAGCCTCTTCGCTTTGAATAATATTATCAGTATAAAATTGCAGTGAATTGTTTTCATAGAAGTTAAGCTGTCCATGTTGCTGTGTTACAGTCAAAGTACCATAACGTGTACTTTTGTCGCGGATGATTTCCTGACCGGGATAAAACAATTTTTTTATGTGAATATCAGGATTAAACGCAAAAACTAATAATGGCAGAATAATCCCAACACCTGTAAATAAATATTTTTCAATAGATTTATTACAAACCCATGCCCTCAGTATTAATACTATTCCTGTAGTAAGTCCAAAGACTTCAAAAGAGTTAAAAAAATACCCGAAGAAAAACGAAAAAATCAAACCGCCGATAAGACTTCCTAATGATTCATATCTGTATGCATTAGATATTCTGTTGTCATTGTTGGAGAGAGAATAGCAGGTTGAGAATTGTGTAAAAAGATATCCGGAAAGGAAACAAACCGGAAATAGAAGAAGAAAAATACCTGAAATTGATATGCCAAGCCCAGCTATAGTCCCGGGAGGGAACAGTATTTTTTTTAACCAGTATAAGGCAGCTATCAGGAAGAAAGGCATGAAAGAGAGAAGGGCTAATCGGTTAAGTCCCTTCTCTAATGTGAATCCTGAAATTTTAAAATTTTTTCCTAAATATGCTCCAAAACCGGTTAGTATCATCCAACAGGACATAACTAATCCCATGACAAGCTCATTGCCATCAAGCACACTTAAAAATTCACGGATAAAAACCAGTTGATTTATAATAGCAATTCCGCCGAGA
>JAHDRO010000194.1 GCA_018433265.1 Bacteroidales bacterium | reverse complement strand
TTTATTTAATTTCAATAACTTTTTTAGTTCGTTAATATTAATTTTCCCATAATGAAATACTGATGATGCTAAAGCACCATCGGCACAATTATTGGCAAAAAGTTCCACAAAATGCTCCATCTTTCCGGCACCTCCCGATGCAATTACGGGAATAGAAAGACTGTTTGTTAGGTGTTTAAGAGTTTTGCAGGCATAACCTTGTTCTGTGCCGTCATTATCCATCGATGTAAAAAGGATTTCTCCTGCTCCAAGTTCCTCTACCAATTTTGCCCAGCTAAAAAGTTCCAATTTTGTTTCAATAGTTCCGCTATGAGTTACAACTCTCCACTTTCCGTCAATAAGTTTTGCATCAATGGCTACCACAATGAATTGAGAGCCATATCTTTTAGCTATTTGATAAATCAAATCCGGTGATCGAACCGCTGCAGAATTAATAGATATTTTATCTGCACCTGCAAGTAAGAGTTCCGAAGCGTCTTCCAGTGAAGAAATTCCACCACCAACAGTAAATGGAATATTAATGTTCTGTGCAACTGAAGATACCATATTGCGAAAAATACCTCTTCCTTCAAGCGTGGCACTAACATCAAGGTATACTAATTCGTCTGCTCCCTCTTCTGAATATCTAATCCCCATCTCAACCGGATCACCCACTTCTTTTAAACCCAAAAAGTTAATACCCTTGACTGTCTTTCCATCTTTTACATCAAGACATGGAATTATTCTTTTAGCCAACATCCTTTCAACTCCTCCAAATTTATTTTTCCCTCATAAATTGCCTTGCCGACAATAACACTATCAATTTTGTCACTTTCGATTCCCATTATATCCTCAATGGATGATATGCCACCACTGACAGTAATTTCAAGTTCAGGGAAAAGCTCTTTGAGTTTGTAATAATTATAAAATTCAGGAATGCTGAGCATCCCGTCTTTAGAAATATCTGTTGCAATTAACTGCTTCAAACCCTTTTTGTAGAATTTCTCAACAATATCGTCTAATGTACAGTCTGTCTCATTTGTCCACCCGTTCACACAAATTTTCTCTCCCATAAAATCTGCTCCAAGAATCACTCTTTGAGAACCATATTTATTAAGCCATTCGACAAATAACTCCGGATAATAAATTGCAACACTTCCGCAAATTATTCTTGAAGCCCCGGCATTCAAGGCTGAAATTAAAGAATTTTCATCTTTTATGCCGCCACCAAATTGAATTTCAATTTGTGTCACATAGGCTATCTGTTCAACTATTTTGAGATTTTCAGGATGATTACTTCGTGCTCCGTCGAGATCTACTATATGCAACCTTTTACAGCCCAAATCCCTGTAAACTTTTGCTACCTCCACCGGCGAAGATGAATAAACTTTTTTAGTAGAAAATTCTCCCTTAGAGAGCCTAACGCATTCTCCTGATATAATATCAATTGCTGGAATTATATAAACCATTATATCAAATTTTAATTTTTAAAAAATTTTCCAGAAGTTTCATTCCAACTGTTCCACTTTTCTCCGGATGGAACTGGGTCCCGTAAAAATTGTTTTTTGAAAGTGCCGAACTAAATTGGACACCATGCAAGGTCTGAGCTACTGTATATGGGCCACAATCAGGGGCAAATGAGTGCACAAAATAAAAATATGCGTCATTTGTAATCCCCTCAAAAAGTGGGGAATTCGACATTTGAACAGTATTCCACCCCATATGAGGCACCTTAATGTCTTGCCCGCACAGTTTTTTTACAATATTGGGAAATATGCCAAGACATTTTGTATCTCCTTCTTCACTGTAGGTACACATCAGTTGCATACCAATACATATCCCAAGAACAGGAGCCTTAATTTGGGGAATAACTCTCTCTAAACCTCTCTTTTTCAAAGATGAGAAAGCGTTTGAAGCTTCTCCTACACCGGGGAGAATTACTGCATCTGCTGATAAAATCTCTTCCGGGGATGATGAGATTGTATAATCTGAGCCCAGTCTGTTCAAGGCGGCTGTAAGTGAAAAAAGATTCCCCGTATTGTAGTCAATAATTATTGTCATGATTTATTATAATAGCCCTTTTGTAGTTGGTATTTCAGAATTCTTGTCTTCCTGCTTTATTGCCATTTTCAATGCCCTTGCAAAAGCCTTGAAAATAGATTCTGCCTTGTGGTGATCGTTATCGCCTTTTGCTGAGATATAAATAGTAGATTTAGAGGCAATCGCAAGAGAGTAAAAGAAATGTTGAAACATTTCAGTTGACATACCTCCAATATTATCTCTGGCAAACTTGACATCCCAATTTAGAAAAGCTCTCCCTCCAAGGTCTATGGCTGCCTGTGCTATGCAATCGTCCATTGGAAGCATAAAACCATATCTCGAAATCCCTTTCCTCTCTCCAAGTGCTTTAGATATAGCTTCACCTATTACAATTGCACTATCTTCTATGGTGTGATGATCATCCACTTCAAGATCTCCGTTAACATTGAGTGTCATAGAAACTCCTGAGTGAAAGGCAAGTTGTTCAAGCATGTGATCAAAAAATGGTATACCTGTATGAATCGATGATATAGAATTACCATTGAATTCCATCTTAAGAGAGACATAGGTCTCTTTTGTTCTTCTCTCTATAAATGCTCTTCCTGT
>JAHDRO010000385.1 GCA_018433265.1 Bacteroidales bacterium | reverse complement strand
CTCGTAAGGCTGCTGTGATTGGTTGTTCCATATGTTTATTTATATTGAGTTGCCCCTCTTGTGTTTTCGTGATTATTGGGAAGTATGTCATTGTCTTCTGGTTCCTCCATCAGACAGTTTGCTTGTAAGCTTTTTATAACGCCATCGAGGCTTTCTGCCTTGAACATGTGATTGTCTTTACAAATTTCACAAGCACTGTTAAAAAGTTCCTTTGATGTGTTCTGCTGTATCTTAAGCATCTTTTCGCATGTTCGGTAATATATGTCATATACTACTCCCGGAGCCCTATTCATGAACATTGTCTGAAACAAGGACTCCAGGACTGGAGAGACACTTTTGGCTCTTTCGCAATAGAACTCAGGAGAACGGTCTGTATAGGCCAATGTATTGGGGGACAGATGTTCTCTTATTAAAGAATGTCCAAAACCCACTATCCTTAAATGAGTCGCTACACTCTTATTATCAACGAAGACCTGCACAATGGAACGGGTATAAATTATTTTGGCACGTCTGCCTATCAATGTATAAGGAACACTGTAATAATGGGAGTCACGGGATAAACGCACCGTTCCGGATGGGCTCACTTTCTCATTTGCATAGAATTTCATCTCGTAGATATGCTCGGGAAGGGGGTTTAATTTATCTTTCTCTGATGAATGGAAGTGCTCTTGTCTTGAATAAGGTCGTTGTTGCATCCTTGTCTGATTATAGGCCAAAATCTTTTCAGTTACAGCTTCATTTAACTCTGATAGTGAAAAAAAGTACAATGACGAAGTTTGGCATAAACACGATTATATATTCTTCTTATGGTACTCTCTACAAGCGCCTTGTCCCTGGGATGAATGACGCGAGCAGGAATTACGGCAAAGCCATAATGATTGCCCATGTCTTCAAGTGCTTTGTTAATCCGAGGCTCATATCCGTCAGCCTTGATTACGGCTGATTTTAAGTTGTCGGGAACTACAATCTTGGGAACACCACCTATTGATTCCAGACACATCCTGAGACCGAACAAAAAATGCTCTACCCGCTGGCATGGAACACAGACGGCGTAGCCAAAGTCTGTATAGGGTAATGAGGCAACGAAAACTTGACATTTTACTTCTTCTCCACTCTCGGAGTCTATATACGATAGTGTATCTCCTGCAAAATCAATAAAAAGTTCTTTCCCTGCTTCGTAATGATTTGACAGTACACTTACCGGAGTTTTTTCGGCAACAAGATTCTGTTTCAGATGATGGAAGAATTGGCTCTTTCCATATCCAGATGGATATCTGTATCTATATTCCTCCCATAAAAGGAAACGAGTTACATGTTTATTTGTCAACTGTTCATTGTAATATGGAAGCTCATTCAAAAAATCTTTCATACGATTATCGGTGTATGCCGGATTGCCTTGAAAAAATCGGCTCTCAAGTTCTGGGTCAGACAACTTGACTAATTCATCTATAGTAAAAGAATCACTACATGATTTTTTGATATAATCATTTATTGTACATTTGTTTAGCTCTACTGCTTTTGCAATCTGTCTATTGGATGTACCATTCTTGTGCATTATAAGCACCTGCTTGATTTTACTCATGTCTGTTATTGTTCCTGCCATAGCTCCTTTGTGTCTAAGTTTTTCACTGACATAAAGGTAATCCCATAAATAGAAAAAGTGAACGGGCATGCTCCGGAAAATGCTTATAGGTAGCGTTGTAGATTGACAAGCTGAATGGCAATGCTCCGGAATTTTTGAGGAAAATACTGCTGTATGCATACAGTTGCCTAAGTGTGAACGGGCATGCTCCGGAAAAGTAGAAATAGCGCCTATTCTTCCACACGTGGGAATTATAATAGATATTGATTTAAAAGCAATCTGGACCATATTAGCTATTTTTTCAAAAAATAATTATGCTTTGGGGAACCAGATTCAATGAACTTATTTCAATTTGAAGCTAATTAAAGATAGCTCTAAACTGGGTGGGCATGCTCCGGAATATGTAAGTGTCACTTTTTAAAACTCTGTCTGACTGGCTTTGAATTGTTTTTAATGAATTAACACCTCTGTCCAGTAGGTCATTTACATATTTAATGTTGTTACAAAGGACTTCATAATTGTTTAATGCAACCGTTGATTTTCTCTCGGATAAATTGTCTGCAATACTTTTTAAGATGTCAATTTTGTTCATATTTCAATGTATTGTGTTGGTCTTTTTACGCTTGCTAGTAACGACTGAGGCTATGGGCACGGCGGTTTGCGGGCGTATTCGCTGTCGTGAAAAGATAAAGTGAATGCGGGCGCAAAGACTGCCAAAAGCACATTAGCCGCCCAAAGCGCATAGGCGTGTGTTATGGGTTCGGCTATTTGTCAGACGAGTTCTACAAAGTTGTCTTCGATTTTAACTTTGAAATTTATTTCGGCTTTTAGCGCTTTGAATACTTTAATTACAGTATCAATTGTTGCGCTGTTAGCACTGTTTTCTAGTTTTGATATTTGAGCTTTTTGAACACCGATTAATTTTCCCAATTCTTCTTGAGTTAAATGTCGTTCTTGTCTGGCCGTTTTAATCATTTTGCCCAAAACGTCCATTCTAAGTTCGTATTCGTATTCTTCTCTTTCTTTGGTCCCGATTTTTCCGATATACTTATCTTTAATTTCGGTAAGACTTTTTGTTTTTATTTCTTTAGTTTCCATGTTTTTACTTTTTTAGTTTGTTGTTGAAATAATTATCTTTTAGTCGTACTGCACGTTCAATTTCTTTACTTGGTACTTTGTCCACTTTTTTAATGAAACCATGTGTTGCAATAACCAAGGTTTCTTTGTTGTCTGTTTTGTCCCAAAAAGCAAGAAGTCTTATTTGAAATCCGGCAAATTTTGTCCGAAATTCCCAAATGTCATTTTGAAGTTTTTTAAAAAGTTTTGGATCATTCGTTAGTTCAGCATGGTCAATGTTATAAATGATTTTTCTTGTAGTTTCTGGGTCGAGTTTATCCAAAAATTCTTCAGCTTCATTTAAAAATTTGGTTTCGAAATATCTCATTGAGTTGTTGTAAAGTTATAACGTATAAAGATAGATAAAGTTTCTATATATTGAAACTTTCATTGTCTTTTTCTTTTTTATAGCTGACCCCTAACGTTCGACGGTATATATGGCGTTGGCGCAGAGTCGCGGTGGCGCGTGTTTTTGCACTCGCGGTGCGATGTGCTTGCACCTGTCGGAGTTTGTTGTAAATAACACATTAACAGTGATTTAATTTTTAAAATTTTTAAAAGTCAAATCGACAAAAGATTAATTATTAGCTATTTACAACAAACTCCGACAGGTGCAAGTGATGTGGCATGAAAAAAGGCCTTATTTTGGTGTTTTAACCGCTATAAAGCCTTGATTTCTTGTTTTTTCCGCTTTTGTGGGAGCAGAGGGAGTCGAACCCCCGACCCTCTGCTTGTAAGGCAGATGCTCTAAACCAACTGAGCTATGCTCCCCTTAGAACTTATTGTTCTGTTTGGGACTGCAAATATAGATTCATTTTTTTATTCTGCAAAAAAATCAGGTTTGTTTTCAAAGAAATTGATTGCCTCGGCCACAATGAAGTTTGAACCGCCTATAAACAGCAGATCTCCATCCTTTTGAACCTTTTTGAAGGAAATTATTGACTCCTCAACTGAAGATTTAACTTCTCCCTTTATGCCAAGTTTAAAAACTCTTTCAGCAAGGATATTTGCATCAAGAGCCCTTGGAATCTTAGCCTGAGTCAAAAAATAGTATGCATTATGGGGCATAATCCCTATTATAGCATCCAGCTTCT
>JAHDRO010000364.1 GCA_018433265.1 Bacteroidales bacterium | reverse complement strand
ATCTGTAACAGTTATTGAATTGTCAGGATTGATAATTACATTAATTTCTGTACAGAATCCTGCCAAGGCCTCATCAATTGAGTTATCAACCACTTCATAAACCAAATGGTGTAATCCGCGAGAACCCGTATCTCCAATGTACATTGATGGTCTTTTTCTGACCGCTTCCAATCCTTCAAGAACTTGAATACTGTCGGCCGAATAATCACTGCCGGCATTAACTGAATCATTATCCCTCATTTGTATATGTAAACTCTTTTAAAGATTACAAAGTTACTTAAATCGTTAAAAAAATCCTAATAATTTTTCAAACAATACTAAGAGTTGTAATATATATAATTATTTAATTATCAAATTTTTAATGCTACGCCAAAACCTACACCAAAACCGGTGTTTCCATAATATATATATGAAAGATCATTGGCATTCAAAAGATTATTAAGTTTCAAATAGAATGACAAATTCTTATTGAAAACATATGTTGCATCCAGATTTACAAATGTAGTAGAAGGTATAGTTATAATTGTAGCCGGGGAGGCTGTTTCTTGCAGCTTATTGAATTCTATTGTTTCAAATTCTGATCTATGATTTATTGAAAGAGATGTAATGATTCGTTCACGCCAACTGTATCTTCCGAAAATAAGTGCATCAAAAGATGGAAGGTTGTAAACCGGTGTCTTGTCGTCGTTTTCGTAATCATTGTATCTAATGTTGATTCCTGCTGTTACAGCAGCGGATTTCCATAGAAGTTCTCCTCCTGCAGAGATTTTTTGCATGTCGTAGTATTTTGCCTGGAATGTATTTATAACTCCGGTAGTGCTGTCGGTGTAGTGAAAAAGTGACAAATACTTGTTGTAATCTGTAAATCCCATCCATAGATTGAAAGATATTCTGTCAATTATTTTTCCCCTGATTCCACCTTGAACTATCCATGGAGTCGAACTTTTTTGAATATCAATCGATGGTGTTATCCACGGATTAATGTCCATAAGCCTGCTGTAACTGTAAAAATCGCTATGTCCATCAAGTGAAGCATAGAGCCAAACCCGTTTTCTGGCAAGCTCATAGGATAAAGACCCTTTTGGAAAAAAATCAAAGTCATCACCAAAGTCATCTACGTATTTTCCAAGTTTAAGTCCAACTTCAAAAATCCACCTATTCTGATTGAAAACATAACGTGGGAATGCTTGGACGTAATATCTATTTAAGGTTGAAGATGTTACACTGTTGGAGGCCTTATAGTCTATCCCTACAAGAAATCTGTGAAATTCGGCAAATACTGGTCCAAGCGTCGCGTTCACATTCATGTAATTCTCATTAAATGAGTATTTTGTATTATTGTTATCAGATTGGTGCAATATTTCTAAATATTTTACTTTGTCATCAATATAGCTGTACTTTAGATTAAGTTCATAGTAAAAGTAATTAGGTCGTTCGTTTGTAGACTTTAAATAAATATGAGTTCCAAATCTGTTGAAAGAGTGGGAGAGGGTGTCCTTAAGAAAGGTTTTTTTGTAAGAAGTGAAGTCCTGTGAAGAACTGTCACATCCTCCGTAAAAGCTGTACATAGCTTTGTCAAACTGAAGTTTTAATCCTATTTCTCCTTTTTTGTAACTATAGTTAAATTTTAATCCAAGGTTACCGTTATATTCAGGAGAATAGATTTTATTATCAGTTCTAACTGCCTTTCCATTTTCAACTCCTATTCTGTCGACTTTTCCAAGGAATGAATTGTATCCTCCATAGAGTGCAAATAAAAAATTAGAAGGAAGTTTTGGCTGTAAAACAAGATCTATATGAGGATTAAAAGGAAAGTTAACTCCCAAGTTTGTCCAAAGTAATGGATAATTTGTTACTCTTTCATAATCAATTTTAGCTGAAGGAAGTGGAGAAAATTCGTAAAGATTGTCTAAAGGCTTGTCGAATATTGAATAATCAAAATTAAGATTGAATTTACTGATAGAATCAGGAAAAATTGGTTTGATCTTTGATTTTTGAACTTCAAGCAAATAAGCGTCAAAATCTCTCATGACCTCGAGGGTAGGATCAATTTTTTGCTGAGCATTTAATTCAACGGGTAAAAAAGCTGCAAAGGTCAAACATACAATTATTATATATTTAATATTAAACATTTTTCTCATTTATCTTATCTTCTTTATCTTATCTATTTTTATTCTTCGAAATTTTCGAGAGTCTCATTTTGACTTGGTCTTCAATGTCGTCTTTTGATGATGGCTTATAAGATTCCAGAATGCTTTTGAAAGTTGCTTCAGCTTGTTCCCACTCTTCCTTTTCAGCATAACTGTCGCCAAGAAGAATAAAACTCTTTGCAAGCCAGTATGTTTGAGGGGTGTTTGAGTCAGAGAATGCGAATACCTCTTTTTCAACAGTTTGAAAATCCCCACTGTCAAAAGCATTTGCAATTATTAAATATTGACATTCAGCTCCTTCAGGAGAAATCTTGTTCTTTGCTATCTCTCTTAATAATGGCATTGCTTTATCTCTTTCTCCCAAGAGATAGTAGGATTTAGCCATCACATATTTGATTCTCAGTCTGTCAGATTCTCCAAGATTATTGATGTTAATTTTTTGAGCTTCAGCAATAGCATTTTCGTACTGTTTGTCCATGAAAAAAGAATTAATTCTACCCACTTCTGCTTCTATTTTATTATTAGGAAGTTTAGCAATGATACTAAGTGTGGAATAACCTTCCAGTGCTCTTTTGTAGTCTTCGAGTCGATAGGCTATCCTTGCATAGTTAAGTGTTGCTAGCTCCACAAAAGAACCTTCTCCTTTCTGCATTACTGTCAAGAATGCATCAAGAGCATGTTCAGGTTTATCAGATTTAAGATAGAGTTCTCCAAGATAGTAATAGGCTTGTGAAAGTTTGACGCTGGAAGGATACTTTGAAATGAACGAGTTAAGTGAACTAATTGCTCCTGCCACATTGCCGGAGAGATATAACTTTTCGGCAGAATTAAACAGCATCAATTCTTTGTCGCTTGCTGACTTTGTTGTAGATAGACCTTTTTGGTCGAGATATGAGAGAAATTCTTCTGCCTCTCCCCTTTCTTGATATATGTTCTCAAGCCCGGCAATAGCGCTTTGGGCATCTGGAGAATCTGGAGCTTTTTCCAATATTGTTTTGTAATATTGAATTGCTTCAGAATAGTCTTTAGAATTCAGAGATATGAGACCAAGTTCAAGGAGCGCTTTGGTAAAGTATGGGGTATCCTTATATTCCTCACTTAATTCTTTGAAATATTTGACAGCTTCATCTCCTTCTCCTCTTTGAACGAGTGTCCTTCCAAGTTCATACAGTATCTCTGGGTAGTAACGATTTTTGTTTTTGGAATCCGCTACTTCTTTGAGTATCTCTTTCTTTTTGTTATCGTTGCCAAGAAGACCATATGCAATTGCCATTTGATATCTTGCGTATGTAGTGGAAAGTTGGTCTCTTGGGTTAATTTGTGAATAGAATTCAATAGCTTCACTGTAATTTTTTTGCATAAACAGACAGTCTCCGGTGCGAAGTTTTGCCTCTGAGATGTAATCTGGTACAGATGCTGAGTTTGCAAGATATTTTTTAAAATTTTCCTCCGCTTTCTTGTAATCAGGAAGCTTAAAATATCCGTAGGCCAGGTTAAAAATAGCAACGGGATATTCAGACGTTTTCTTGAAACTTAATTCCTTGTTGAGCAATGCTAAATTAATTTCAATGGACTTCTGAATTTGTCCATTTCGGAAATAAGCTTCTGCAAGCCAGAAAGAGGCGAGATTTTT
>JAHDRO010000143.1 GCA_018433265.1 Bacteroidales bacterium | reverse complement strand
TATGCTTCTACTCTTGCCAAAAAAATGGACGAACACGGAGCTAAGGCTTATCTTGTAAATACAGGATGGAATGGTACAGGAAAGAGGATTTCAATTAAGGATACTCGTGCGATTATTGATTCTATTATTGATGGATCTATTGAAAAGGCTGAAAAAAAACATATTCCTATTCTTAATCTCACTGTTCCGGTAAAGCTGGACAATGTTTCAGACATTCTTGATCCAAGAGATTCTTATGCTGATAAAAACGTTTGGGAAGAAAAAGCCAGATCATTAGCTGCCAAATACATAAAAAATTTCGAACAATATTGTGATAATGATGCCGCAAAAAAATTAGTTAAATCTGGCCCACAACTCAATAACGAATAAAATATGAAAAAGGGACTGTTAATTTTGACACTGTCAGTAATTATGGCGAGTTGCTCAAAAAACGATGAGAAGAGGCTTCAGGAGATTATTACAAGCACTGAAGATACTATTCGCCCATTAGCCAAAATGGCAGCTCTTGCTTATTGGAACGGAACAATAACAGGAGACCCTGCAGAGTTTAAAAAATATTCGGATGCCACAATACAAATAACTAAAGTGTTCTCAAATCCTGATACTTTTGCTGAATTAAAAACAATAAAGGAACGTGGGAAAGTTAAAGATTCGCTATTGACCAGACAACTCACTGTGCTTTATAATCAGTTTCTTGCAAACCAGGCAGATACTTCTCTTCTAAATGCAATAATCAACAAAACTTCTGCCCTTGAACTTAAATATGCAGAGTACAGAGCTAACTTCAAAGGCAAACCAATAACAGACAATGAGGTTGAGAGTATTCTTAAAACTTCTACTGACAGTAAGGTTCTTGAGGAAGTGTGGAGAGCGCACAAGGAGATTGGACCGGTTGTTGCCAATGATATTATAGAACTTGTAAAGATGCGCAATAAAGTTGCGACATCTCTTGGATTTGACAACTATCACAGCATGACTTTGGAACTCTCGGGACAAGACCCTAAAGAAATTTCTGCTATTTTTGATGAATTAGATTCTCTTACAAAGGATGCTTTTGTGAAAGTCAAAGGAGAAATGGACTCCGTACTTTCTTTACGATATAAAACTGCTTCGGCAGACCTTATGCCTTGGCACTATCAAGGAAGATATTTTCAAGAATCTCCAAATATTTACCCGGTTAATCTTGACTCGTACTATAAGGGTAAAAATCTGGAAAAATTGACCTCGAATTTTTATAACAGCATAGGAATTGACATTACTAAAGTAATGCAAAACAGCGATCTGTACGAAAAACCAAAGAAAAATCAACATGCTT
>JAHDRO010000299.1 GCA_018433265.1 Bacteroidales bacterium | reverse complement strand
CAATAATATGGTAATGAGGTTCTACCTTTTCCTTCATGTTGTAGTATTGGTCTTTGAGTTCAAGCCTGAAGCGATTGTCTTTGTATTTGCGATTCATAAAATCTGTACAATCCTCAACAAGTTTCTTCTTTTCTTCAAATTTGGCTCTGTCATGATCGCGTATGATGTATTGGATCATTGATTCTTCTACTGTACCACTCATATGAACTATATGTATGAATCCTTCATAACCCTCTGTCAATTCAGGTCTCTGTTCTACAGGCAAAAGAGAATTAAACTCTGTTGCAAGGAGGATAGAATTAATCATTTTATTTTTAGCATAACCCGGATGGATATTTCTTCCCTGAATAAATATTTTGGCAGAAGCTGCGTTGAAATTTTCATATTCCATCTCCCCAATTTCACCTCCGTCCAAAGTATATGCAAATTCAGCTCCGAAACGGGTTACATCAAATTTATCCACCCCGCGTCCTATCTCTTCGTCAGGAGTAAATGCTATTTTGATTTCTCCATGTTTGAAATCAGGATGAGTAAGTATATATTCCACTGCAGACATTATCTCTGCTACTCCTGCCTTATCGTCTGCTCCAAGAAGAGTATTGCCGTCAGAAGTTATGATAGTCTGCCCAATATATTTTTTCAATTCGGGGAATTCGATTGGAGAGAGAACTAATTTTTTTTCTTTGTTAATTACTATCTCGCCACCATCGTAATTGTGAAAAAACTGAGGTTTTATATCTTTACCTGGAGCATCCGGCGAAGTGTCCACATGAGCTATAAAGCCGAGTTTGGGAGCAGTTTCTCCATTATTAAGATTTGAAGAGATGGAGGCCATAACATAGCCGAATTCATCGAGTGACACATCTTTTACACCCATCTGTTCAAGCTCTTTGACAAGTATTTTCATAAACTCCACCTGAGAAGGTGTGCTTGGTTGTGTTTCAGAATCCGGATCTGAGGTTGTCTCGACTGAGATATAACGTAAAAATTTGTCTATTACTGATTCCATAATTATTAGATCTAAAAGTTAATTAATCATATAAGCACAAGGCTTATTCCCATTACAAACATTCCTGCAACAACTCCAAGGATGGCAATATGGTGTTCCCCATACTTTTCAGCTGTAGGAAGAAGCTCATCAAGAGATATATATACCATAATTCCGGCTATGGCGGCGAAGATAATACCCATAAAATTATCGTGGAAGAGGAATGATAGCAAAAAGTATCCTATTACAGCTCCAACAGGTTCTGCAAGACCTGATAATGTGGCGTTTGTAAAAGCCTTGGCTTTGCTTTTTGTTGCATAGTAAATAGGTACTGCAACGGCAATCCCTTCAGGTATGTTGTGAATTCCGATAGCAACAGCAATACTTAGACCAAGTCCCGGGTCATTTATTGCACTTACGAATGTTGCCATGCCTTCAGGGAAGTTGTGAATTGCAATCACAAGGGCAGACATTATTCCTACTCTCATAAGAGGAGAGCCGTCCTTGGCAGCTCCGTTCTCATTAATTGACAAATCTCCGACTTCATGTGGGTTTTCATAGGACGGTACTAAATTGTCTATAATAGCGATGAGTGCCAT
>JAHDRO010000110.1 GCA_018433265.1 Bacteroidales bacterium | reverse complement strand
GAAGGTTACCTTTAAAAAGTCCGTTGCCAAAGGCAATTACCAACAAACCTAAGCAAGTGATTGAAAGATAAAGCGGAACACTTGAGACAGGAGTGGGAGTAGGAATAGCAATAATCAAATAACCAAAAGACATCAAAATAAGTCCCCAAAAAATAGTACGCTTATAATTACGAGTCTTGTCGGCAATCAAACCTCCAACTACAGCAAGAACATAGATTGATGCGTAGAAAGCGGAGTAAATATAGCCTGTAGAGGTCTCAGACAGACCGAATTTTGCAGAGATGAACAATGTCAATATTGCCATCATAATGTAGAATCCGAAGCGCTCTCCCATATTTGCGAGAGCTGCTGCCAGTAGTCCTTTCGGATGTGATTTAAACATATGGTATTAATTTTAGATTAGTTAAAAATTCCTCATAACTCTACAAAAATACTAAAATTTGGATAACTTTGTTAAAAATGTAAAATCAACTAATGTATAGGATTCCTTATTATCTCACTCTTATATTTGCCTATCCTTTTTCATTGTTGCCCAAAAAAATCCATTATTTAATATCGGATTTTTCGGCTTGGTTGTTGAGAGATGTTATTAAATACAGGTTGGATGTGGTTATTGTTAACATAGCAAGATCTTTTCCTGAGAAAAAGTACGATGAGATTAAGTTAATTGTTGATAAATTTTATCACAATTTTACCGACATTTTTTTTGAAATGATATGGTCTGTTTCAAGATCCATTTCAAAATGGAGAGATAATGTTGAGACATATGGTTTGGACATAGTTAATTCAGCTTATAAAAGAAATGGCTCTGCAATGATTGTCATGGGTCATTTTGCAAATTGGGAACAGATGCTTGCTATAGATATGTCACCTTCTGGATACAGAAATGAAGACTTGAGGATTGTATATAAGAAATTGAGTAGCCAATTTTCGGATTTTATGATACAAAGGGTAAGGAAACGCCATTCAGAAGCAGCGCTCGTGGAGATGAAAGAAATAGCCAGATATATGCTTAAACACAGAGATGAGAAACTGTGTTATATATTTATTGCAGATCAAGTTCCTCTTCCTGGTTCAAAATTTCAGACAAAATTTTTAAATCAACCAACTCGTTTTTTTGAAGGGCCTGAACAACTTTCAAGAAAGCTGAATATTCCAGTTATATTTCTTAAAGCAGAAAGAGTTGGACGTGGTAAATACAATGCTAAATTTGTATCTATAACAGACAATCCTTCATCTCTTGAGGAGGGTGAAATAACAAACAGATTTGCATCACTGCTTGAAGAAGCAATTGTTCAGAGCCCTGCAGATTGG
>JAHDRO010000334.1 GCA_018433265.1 Bacteroidales bacterium | reverse complement strand
TTCAGTTATAAAGTGCCTGCACTGATCGATCAGTGGTAAAGATTGGATAGAAGGATTGTCTCTAAGAAATATCTTAAAGGAGTCAGGGTTTACTACAGGTGCTGATAAAGGCATCAGAAAAACATAAATAACCCACAATACTCCACCTGTAAGCAATGCTGTGGCGGCCTTGTTAATTTGAAGTTTGTGTTCCATCGCAATACAAAAGTACCCTACGATGAACACTATAATCATTATTCCCAATTTATTTAATTTTATATCCAATACTGAGAGTAACCCCTGTATTGGTGAGTTTATAATTTTTCCATGGCAGCAACCCTTGTGTCCTTATAAATGGGCCAAAAGTCAAAAACATCCCGTTATTCAAATTAAACTCTCCGCCAAACTGAATACCAGCACCAATACCATTTAAGTCTCTGTCACCTCCGTTTACGTTGATGGTCAGTCCCCCACCCAGAAACAGATACTTCAAAAAATGGTATCTCGCATAAATAGGTATACTGAATACATTAATGCTTGCCTTTTCCGAAAGAGTTGGCTTAAACGCTGGAGAATAGTAAAATAAGTTCCTAATAAATGAAATTCCTGGAACAATATCTATCCTATTAGAGAGTTTAAATATGATCTGTGCCTCAAGTGCATAAAATTCCCTTCCAGAATAAGTAGGCCCGCCTTCTATATCTTCGGAGCTGTAAAGAGAATTTCCACCAAAGGAAAATGCAAAAGCAGCACTTTTACTGCCACTAATAAAATGCTCTATTTTAGAGGATAATTCCTCATGTTGCGCATAAATCCGGTCTGTGCAAAATGTCAGAAAAATCAGAACAGTTATAACAAGTATACGCTTCATGTGGCAAATATAATAAATATTGCCTTTCAAGTGACAGTATAAATAGATTGGAAAGCATTTACCACTGATAAAAATTATACGTTTTCAAATATTGTTCGTAATTTTGCAAACAACTAATACTAATAATTGATTCAATTATGATTTGTCAGAAAAATAAAGAATATGGCATTGATACTGAAGAGCTTGCTCGCTTTGCCAAAGCAATGGGTCATCCTGCCCGAATCAAAATTCTTCAGTTTTTATCTTCACTCGACAGTTGC
>JAHDRO010000383.1 GCA_018433265.1 Bacteroidales bacterium | reverse complement strand
TGCAATATAATGGTATATATCACGTACTTGGAGGAATAATTTCTCCAATGGACGGAGTCGGTCCTTCTGATTTGACAATAGAACAACTTTTAAGAAGAGTGGAGGATAAAGGTATAGAAGAAGTGCTAATCGTGCTTAGTACTACAATGGAGGGAGAGACAACTTCTTTTTACATATATAAGCAACTCAGCAAGTTTAATATTAAGATTACTACTATCGCCAGGGGAATAGGGTTTGGTGATGATTTGGAGTATACCGATGAGGTTACCCTTGGCAGATCTATTCAAAACAGACAACCTTTTGTACCATTAAAATAAAAATTAATTATTATGCATCAATTTCCGGTATCTTGGCTTTTAATTGCCTTCACACTTTACACAATAATGCTTTTTGCTGTTTCT
Source organism: Bacteroidales bacterium (assembly GCA_018433265.1). Next base: position 2,728 of record JAHDRO010000383.1, on the reverse strand, counting down.
TGGTATACATCGAGGAAAGCAGATACAGGAGCATTTTTTTCTGGGAACAAAAAATCTCCGTGGTATATAGTAGCTTACGGAATGATAGGAACATCAATTTCGGGAGTTACGTTCATCTCTGTTCCCGGGAATGTGCTTAATCAGAATTTTTATTATATGCCTCTTGTCTTGGGCTTTGTGGTGGGTTACATAATTATTGCCAAAGTACTTATTCCTCTCTACTACAAGATGAATTTAACTTCAATATATACCTATCTCGAACATCGTTTTGGTTTTTTTACTTATAAGACAGGGGCTTCGGTATTTATGGTGTCGAGAGTGCTTGGTGCAGCTGTGAGAATATTTGTTGTGGTCTTGGTGCTTCATACCTTTTTGCCTGCAGGTTCTGTCCCGTTTTGGGTAGTTGCCTTCATTTTCATGTTGCTTATATTCCTGTACACTTTTAAGGGAGGTGTTAAGACTATTATTTGGACAGATGTATTGCAGACTACCTTTATGCTTCTCGCTGTTTTTCTTACTATATTTTCTATTTCGAGGGCAATGAATTGGCATTTTGGCGATATGGTATCGGCAGTTGCATCTACAGACTATTCTAGATGGTTTGACTGGGAGTGGTCGCATGGTACAAATGCAATAAAACAGTTCATCAGCGGAATATTTATCACTGTCGCCATGACAGGGCTTGATCAAGAGATGATGCAAAAGAATCTTTCGTGCAAGAATATAAAAGAAGCTCAAAAAAATGTCTATACAACGAGCATAACAATTGTAATTGTAAATTTTTTCTTCCTTTTGATGGGAGCTCTTCTTGCTATTTTTGTTGACTCTAAGCTTGGAGGCATGCACAGTATTGGCCTTGCAGATGCATCAGGTGTATTTACTAAAGCACAGACAGACAAACTTTTTCCTGTTATAGCGAGTCAATATCTTGGACTTGCGGTGGGACTTTTCTTTATTATTGGTTTGATTTCAGCCTCCTATCCAAGTGCAGGTGGTGCTCTTACATCCCTTACAATCTCTTTTTGCATCGATTTTATGGGATTTAACAAGCGGAAAGATCTTACCGAGAAGAAGAAACAACATATCAGACAAATTGCTCATGGAGTATTTGCTCTTCTCTTTTTTATAATTATTATAATATTATATATGGTTAATAATCAAGCGGTTATAGATCTTGTTTATTTGCTGGCTTCATATACTTATGGTCCTCTTCTTGGATTTTTCTTTTTTGTACTTCTAACAAAATATCAGGTTAAAGACAAATATATGCCTTACGTAGCTATTGGTTCGCCGTTGCTCTGTTATCTTCTGGATGTGGCTGGCAAAAGTCTTCTCGGATTTGGATTTGGATTTACGATACTTATAATTAATGGACTTATAACATTTACTGCCATGTACCTCTTGAGGGAAAGAGGAATAAAGGTAGCTAAGGTATAATGTCAACTCTTGAGATTGTTGGACTTGCTATTGGCTTATGCTTCGACACGTTTGCAATCTCGCTTTCTTCGGGAATTTGCCTGCCTCAAATAAAACGTGGTGAGTTTCTTAAAATTGTATTTACTTTTGCATTAATTCAGTCTCTCTTCATGGTCGCAGGATGGTTATTAGGCCTTGGTTTGGAGAATCTTATCAAGACATATGATCATTGGATTGCATTTGCAGTTTTACTTTTTATAGGAGGAAAAATGATTTGGGATGCCTTTTTCAAAAAAGGTGACGGGGAGTGTATAGATATAAGGAGATTCAGGATAATGATAATTGCAGCTTCAGCTACCAGCATTGATGCCCTAGCCGTTGGAGTTACTCTGGCTATTATTGACATAATTATTTCTGAATTTCTTTTTGCTATTGTTGCTATATTTATTACAACAGCTCTTGCTTCTACAGTGGGGTTGAAATTCGGTAGGAGAATCGGGTTGGTTGTCGGGGGTAAATCAGAAGTAATAGGGGGAGTTATTATAATAGCTATTGGTATAAAAATATTGGTTGAGCATTTGAATTTTTTGTCTTAACTTTGCCACAAGCGGAATATTTAAATAATAAAATTGATAAGTAATGCCTTTCCGTGTATCAGCAATATCATATTTGAATACGGTTCCATTTGTTTACGGGTTGCAAAATCATCCTGTGAGCAGATATATTGATATTGAATTCTCAACTCCTGCCAAATCTGCTGAGAAGCTTATCAAAGGCTACACTGACATAAGTATTGTTCCTGTTGCTGTCATTCCTCAGGTTGAAAACAATCTTGTTTTTTCGGACTATTGTATTGGCGCTACTGGGAAAGTTGCATCTGTTCTTTTATGCAGCGGGGTGCCGCTAGAGAAAATTAAGACTATTTATCTTGATTCAGAATCGAGAACATCAGTTCTATTGACTAAATTGTTAGCTGAACGTTTCTGGAAGATAAGGCCTGAATATGTATCTTTTGATTTTTCAGATTCAAAGTTAGATTCTGAATTAAGCTATCTTTTAATAGGAGACAAGGCTTTGAGGCATGGTTATGACTTTCCTTATGTTTATGATCTTGCTGAAGAGTGGATTAAATTTACTTCATTACCTTTCGTTTTTGCTTGCTGGACATCAAACAAAGATCTTGATTCTTCTTTTGTGGCAGAGTTTAATGAAGCTCTTGAATTTGGAGTAAATAATATTGACAAAGCTGTCGAGAAATATACAAACGGGTTTGAAAGAGAATATGCTCTGAGATATCTTGCTGACAATGTCT
>JAHDRO010000095.1 GCA_018433265.1 Bacteroidales bacterium | reverse complement strand
CTCTTTTTTGTCCTGAACCAGCCATCCTTTCTGCTGCCATAATTTGAAATTTTCAACAGCCTTGTCGTAGGCTTTTTGGGAATGTTCATCAATTATAGGGTCAAAATCAATTTCAGGCTTAATGATATGTAACAGAGATTTCTCTCCTGCAAGTGATTTTGCCTCTTCGGAGCTCAGGACATCATAGGGAGGTGATGCTACCTCGTGTGCAATTTCTTTTGGAGGGCGTATAGCTGCAAAAGGTTTTACTTTTACCATATTATCTTTACTGTTTACTCTATTTGTTAAGTTGAAATGTTCTGTCTCCCGCAGTGAAAAATCTTATTATCTGGTTTGCTGCAGCAAGTCCGGCATTGATGTTTGCTTCTGCAGTTTCTGCTCCCATTTTTTTAGGAGTAGCATAGACTCTTATACCAAACTTTTCGTTGAGTATTGCCTGGTTGTCTGCAGCAATATCGGTTACATATTTAAGATCGCTTCTCTCTTCGAGAACTTTAATGAGTTCATCTTCATTAATTACCTCTTTTCGGGCTGTGTTTACTAAAACAGCTCCCTTAGGCATTTTATTAATAAGGTTGTAACCTATTGATTTTTTAGTTTGATCAGTGGCAGGTATATGAATTGAAAGATAATTTGAATGTTCGTAAAGTTCATCGAGATTATTGACCGGAGTTACTCCGGAGCTTTTAATTGATTCAGCATTTACATATGGATCAAATGCTATGACATTCATGCCAAATCCCTTTCCCAATTCGGCAACAAGCCTTCCTACATTGCCAAAAGCCTGGATACCAAGAGTCTTTCCTTTTAGTTCAACACCAGTACCCGGAGTGAAACAGTTTCTTGACATGTAGATCATCAACCCTATTGCAAGCTCTGCAACTGCATTAGAATTCTGTCCAGGAGTGTTCATGGCTACAATCCCTCTTTCACTGCAGGCAGCAAGGTCAAGATTGTCATATCCAGCGCCTGCGCGTACAACAATTTTCAACTTTTTTGCAGCGTTTATTACCTCTTTTGTCACCTTGTCGGAGCGGACGATTAATGCATCTGCGTCTGCTACTGCTGTGTATAATTCATCACTTGAAGTATATTTTTCGAGTAGTGCTAATGTGTAACCTGCACCTTCAACTATTTTTCTTATTCCGTCAACTGCAACTTTAGCAAATGGTTTTTCTGTGGCAACTAATACTTTCATAACCTTAACTGTTTAATTTTTCAAATTCCTGCATACATGAAATTAATGCTTTAACGCTTTCAACAGGACATGCGTTGTATATTGAAGCACGGAAACCTCCTACTGAACGGTGTCCCTTGATACCAACCATTCCTCTCTCTTTGGCAAATGCCATGAAAGCATCTTCTTTGTCTTTGTAACCTTCTGCCATCACAAAGCAGACATTCATCAACGATCTGTCCTCTTTGGCTGCAGTGCCAACAAACATTTTGTTACGATCTATCTCATTGTACAGAAGAGCTGCCTTTTCTTTATTTTGTCTGTATATTGCCTGGAGACCGCCAAAACCCTTGAGCCATTTGAGAGTTTCTGTCATAACAAAAATTGAGAATACAGGTGGAGTATTGAACATTGACTGTTCCTTTATGTGAGTCCTGTAGTCGAGCATTGTAGGCAAATAGCGAGATACTTTGCCTAAAATATCTTCACGAACTATTACGAATGCAACACCAGCAGGGCCAACATTTTTCTGGGCTCCTCCATAAATAAGAGCATACTTGCTTACATCAACAGGACGACTCATAATGTCGGATGACATATCAGCTACAAGGTTGACAGGGCAGTCTATGTCTTCGTGAATCTCAGTACCGTAAATAGTGTTGTTTGTTGTAATGTGGAAATAATCCAAATCTTTAGGAATCTCATATCCTTTAGGTATATAGCTGAAGTTTTTATCTGAGGATGAGGCAACAGCAAAGGCATTACCGATACCCTGGGCCTCTTTAAGAGCTTTCTTTGCCCATACACCTGTTTCGAGATAGCCGGCTTTATTTTCCAGCAGGTTCATTGCAACGTACAGAAATTGAAGACTTGCACCTCCTCCAAGGAACAATACATGATACCCTTCAGGAATGTTAAGTAGCTCTTTCCATAGTGCACGACACTCTTCCATTGTTGCTTCCCACTCTTTTGAACGGTGTGATACCTCGATAACTGACATGCCTGTACCCTTATAGTCATTAAGGGCTTCAATTGCAGCCTTGATGGCTGGTTTTGGCAGGACACAAGGGCCTGCATTAAAGTTGTGAGCGACTTTCATGATATAATATATATTAATTCGACATTTAAT
>JAHDRO010000270.1 GCA_018433265.1 Bacteroidales bacterium | reverse complement strand
CTGGGTATTTGGGAACAAGTTAACAACCCTCTTTTTAATTATGGCGAATTCGCCATAATTAAAAGTAAATCCGGACTCAACAATTTCAAAATCAGTGTAAAAGAATTTGTGGAACGAACAAGTGCAATCGGTTTGTATTCAAAAGCAGGACGATATGGAGGCACTTATGCTCATAAGGATATCGCAAATTGTTAAAATAATCAGTATTTATAATGTACGACTTATTATCCGAAAATACAGAATCGACTGTTGTAAGCGAATACCAACAGCAATACCGCAAGGAAACTACTTTTCAGAGTGAGGCCGAACTCGAAAGGACTTTTATCGAACAGCTGCAAGCTCAAGCATACGAATATTTGCCCATAAAATCGGAAAACGATTTGATTGCCAATTTGCGCAGACAGTTGGAGTTGTTGAATAATTATCGATTTTCGGATACCGAATGGGAACAGTTTTTCAACGGCAAAATCGCAAACCGCAATTACGGAATAGAGGAGAAAACGGCCATTATTCAGGAAGATTACATTCAGCTTTTGCAATGCGACGACGGAGCGATGAAAAACATTTATCTCATCGACAAGGACAACATCCACAACAATCGCTTGCAGGTGATCAACCAATACAGCAGTACCTCACCTTTCGTCCCCACTCCGGAAACCTATGCGGCACTTGAGCCTAGTAATTCGGTGGATGAGCTTAGTCGAAGCCACCGATACGATGTGACCATCCTCGTCAACGGGTTGCCGCTGGTACATGTAGAGCTCAAGAAACGCGGCGTGGATCTGAAAGAAGCCTTCAATCAAATCGAACGTTACAGCCGCGAATCGTTTTGGGCTGGTACTGGACTGTTTGAGTATGTGCAGCTTTTCGTTATTTCAAACGGAACGCATACTAAATATTACAGCAACACTACCCGTTTTACGCACATTAAAGAAGCTACAAGCGGGGCACCGGCTAAGGGGAAACGGAGCAGCAACAGTTTCGAGTTTACGTCGTGGTGGGCAGATGCCGGCAACCGGCCTATTCCCGACCTAATGGATTTTACCTCTACCTTTTTTGCCAAACATACCTTGCTCAACCTGCTTACAAAATATTGTGTTTTCACTGCCGACAGATTGCTGCTGGTGATGCGCCCCTACCAAATTGT
>JAHDRO010000121.1 GCA_018433265.1 Bacteroidales bacterium | reverse complement strand
TAAAGCTTTAAAGGAGCAGTTCTGGCTCGACATTAAAATACCGGGTACAGGCTCTGAATTAAATCAGGAACTTGAAAAGGCTCTTAAAGTTGCAGATTTTATGGAGATAGGAGAGTTGATGGCCTTAGATGCATTAGATAGGAAAGAATCGTGTGGTGGTCATTTTAGAGAAGAGATGCAGACCGAAGATGGCGAGACTCTTAGGGATGATAACAATTTTATGTATGTGAGTGCATGGGAATATGCTGGAGACGGGGTTGAACCTAATTTGCACAAGGAACCTCTCAATTATGAATTTGTCAAGCCTTCTACTAGAAACTATAAAGATTAAGAAACATTTTCATTATGGATTTTACACTAAAAGTATGGCGTCAGAAAGATGCTAAAACTAAAGGTCATTTTGAAACATATAAGGTAACGAATATTTCACCAGATACATCATTTCTTGAAATGATGGATATACTTAATGATCAGTTGATCAGAGAAGGAAGTGATCCTGTTGCTTTTGATCATGATTGTCGTGAAGGTATATGTGGCACTTGTTCGTTATATATTAATGGAAGAGCTCACGGACCTGACAATGAGATAACTACTTGTCAACTTCATATGCGTAAGTTTAATGATGGTGACACTATTACTGTTGAACCTTGGAGATCTGCAGCTATGCCTGTTATTAAGGATCTTATTGTAAACCGAAATGCTTTTGATCAGATATTACAGGCAGGTGGTTATATTTCTGTTTCTACAGGTGGAGTCCCTGATGCTAATTCAATATTAATTCCTAAAGAAAAGGCTGAGGAGAGTATGGATGCTGCGGCTTGTATAGGTTGTGGAGCTTGTGTAGCTACATGCAAAAATGGCTCGGCGATGCTTTTTATTTCATCAAGGGTAAGTTCACTTGCACTTTTACCTCAGGGCAGGGTAGAAGCTGCCAACAGAGTCAAGGCTATGGTAGATAAAATGGATGAATTGGGGTTTGGTGCTTGTACAAATACAAGAGCATGTGAAATGGAATGTCCAAAGCATGTTTCTATTTCTCATATAGCCAGACTGAACAGAGAATTTTTGTTGGCGAAACTTAAGGATTAGTTTTTGTAGTAGACTCCGACTCCGTTAAAACTGATTATAAGACTCTCAAAAACACTGTAATCTGGGTCTTCTTCAGTCAACATATTTTTTAGAATAGTCATCATATATTCAGTGGTATAGTATAACTCAAGTTTCCGAGAATTGCATGCAGCAGTGATGCCGGAAGGGAATACTCTGTTGTAAATATTTGCATAAATCTCGTAAACTGTATAATTACCTGTATAAACGAGTTCCGGATTGAAAGATTTGTAAACAAAATCTACACCAGTATTCCTGAAAATAATCTGCTCAGGTTTCATTATACTTCTAACTATATTTTCTCTGTTATTTTTGAGAAACATTATTGCTTCAGGATGTGTTGAATAGACTTGCTCATTGTACACAATAGTAAAGCTGGAGGTATCTATGTCCCATATCCCGACAAAACTGACAGTGTCTGTATCTTTGCTGCATCCTGTCATTGCCAGACACATTATCAGTAGAATAGAAATAAAAATAAGAATTATTTGTTTTTTCCCCATTATGCGGCTTTTCATTTTTATTTGAAAAAATGCCCCCGTATCTTTACAAATGTATAAAAAATCTTCAAAAAGAATTAAATTTGAGTAAATATCGGATAATGGAATTTTTTGCTACTTGTAATGGTATTCCCGTACATATTTCTGATACGATACGGGGGAGGAAATGTTTGGTATTTCTTCATGGTTATCTTGAGACACTTTACATTTGGGATGACTTTATAAATTTGTTGCCTGATCTAATCAGAGTTATAGCAATAGATCTTCCTGGGCACGGTTTAACTGGTTCAAATATGGAAGAGAATTCTATACCTTTTATGGCAGATGTTGTTAATTCTGTTCTTGATTTGTGTAATGTTGAGTCAGCATATATAGTTGGTCACTCGATGGGTGGCTATGTTGCTATAGAAGCTGCAAGGCGCTATTATGATCGTTTTGATGGATTGATACTTATGCATTCAACTCCATGGGCTGATTCTGATGAGAAGAGGTTGGACAGAGAAAGGGAGATAGAACTTATAAGGAATGCAAAATTATCGTTGATTGTTAAAACTGCTATTCCTAAAATGTTTGCAAAGGAAAATTTGCGGCGAATGGATGAGAAAATTTATGAAATCGTCGAACTTGCTGAAACACATGATCCAGAGGGTATTATTGCCACAATTCGGGGATTGATGCATAGACCTGACAATTTAGAATTTTTAAAGAAATATCGAAAACCATTACTGTTATTTTTTGGCATGAATGATATACATATACCTGTTGATAAGGCGGTGATATTACAACATGAACTTTCGGATGCAAAGTCAATTTTTTTGCTACATTCCGGTCATAACGGTTTTCTTGAAGAACCTTCTATTGTTTGTGATGAACTTTTAAGATTTATCGGAATATAAGTATGAATGCGAAATTTATTTACCCATTAGTTTTATTCTTTTTTTTATCTATAGTTACCGTTGCTCAACATCGAGTCAGAGATTATGGCATTCAAATAGGCGTTTTTAATACAGGTAAATATAATGCTATTACAGATGTTTCTGGAGTAAGTGTTGGTCATTTAACCAAAATTGAAGGCGATGACATAAGAACCGGTGTTACCGCAATAATACCTCATCAAGGCAATATTTTCAGGAACAAAGTTCCTGCTGCGGTCTATATCGGGAATGGTTTTGGCAAGTTAACGGGCATTTCTCAGATAATGGAACTTGG
>JAHDRO010000104.1 GCA_018433265.1 Bacteroidales bacterium | reverse complement strand
GGAATTATATTGTATTTAATAGTGGGATTAAGCACTACATAATGTTGACCGTCTGCTACGTAAAGCTCCATCCCCCTTATTGACGCCATCTCATAACCAATTGCTCTATCAAAGATATATGCATTTTTATTTTTTGCAGATAAAGCTGCAGAGAGTGTCGTTGAAAAAAACCATCTTTTACAAATCGGATAACAGTATTGTAGTGTTGTTGACAACTGTCCATATCTGAAATTGTCATCAAATGCTGTATAACAGCTCAATCCGCCAGATATTAGATATCCTTGTAGTGGATATTGATTATTGTCTCTTTGATCTGAACTATACTTATAACAGATTGATATTCCTCTTCTCAATGTATCAGTTCCTCCCCAATAATCAGGATTTTCTTCAAGTATACTTTTAGCTATATCAGTTTGATCGTATTCTACTTCTAAGGTATGACTTATTCTTATTTTGGGACGAAATGTCAGTGAAAGGTTAAAATGATTTTTGTCAACAATAAAATCATCGGATTTATAATAAAATGGAGTATTATCCTCTATTCTTACATTTTCTGTTTTAGAATATTCTCTATAGGCGCCTAAGTTCAGCAGCAATTTCATTTTTTTATCTAAGTATATATTGTTATATTCGAAACGGAACCCTCGCTCATATCCAGTTTTTATGCTTCCAGTTAATGTATGATTAAGACCCCAAAGGTTGTATGCTCTCAAACCTGCGTCCAGCGTGACTCTTCCCGTTTCACCCTTATCTAACCAGCTGCTGAGGTTTCTATCTTCCAGCACTACATTAATCAATGGCCAGATATACCATCTCTCTTCAGTTTTAATTGATATGGCTATACAATTTTCACATCCTTCCACATACTCATAATTACAATATACAAAGTTGAATAATGATAGATTTATTAAATTTTCTTTTGCAAGAAGTAGTAAATTGTCAATATTCTGAATATCAATGGAATCACCTATTTTAAAGGGTAATTCTCTTAAAATAATTCCCTTTTTTGTAATACCATCGTTAAAGATGTATATGTCTGATATGCAATATTTTTGTTGCGAAAAAATAATGCTTGGGAATTGAAAAAAAATAAAAGTTAGTACAATTGATACTAATAGCTTTTTCATATTCAAATATATGAATTAATGCCAGGAATTCGTAACTGCATGATAAATTTGTAAAAAAATCCTCTTTGTTTTGAATTATCAATAAAATAGTACTATTTTTGTTCAGAAAAATTTTGACTAACCCTTAAATTAATTTATCATGACAAAAGCGGATATTGTAAATGAAGTTGCAAAAGCAACCGGAATGGAAAAAGTTGCTGTCCAGAATGTTGTTGAAAGTTTCATGGAGAGCATAGAAGAATCTCTTTCAAAAGGAAAGAATGTTTATCTTCGTGGTTTCGGAAGTTTTATAGTTAAAAAACGTGCACAGAAGACTGCACGAAATATTTCCAAGAACACAACTCTTGTTATTCCTGCACATAACATTCCTGCTTTCAAGCCTGCAAAAGTATTTATGAACAAAGTGAAAGAAAACGTAAAGTAAGAGATTGCTTTAGAAAATTTAATAATTATGCCAAGCGGAAAGAAAAGGAAGAGACATAAGATGGCGACTCACAAACGCAAAAAACGTCTTCGTAAAAACAGACATAAAAAAAGAAAGTAGTTGTTATCTAGGTCTTTAGTGGATTTTAATCTAAAGTAAGTCATGAAGGCTTACTTTAGATTCTTTTATTTTAATCGTAGATGGAGAAAGAGTTAATAATCGATGTAAGTTCTACGGGGGTTTCAATTGCTCTTCTTGACGATCATAAATTAGTCGAGTTAAACAAAGAACAGAATAATGTTGATTATTCTGTAGGAGATGTTTATATAGGGAAGGTTAAGAAAATCATTCCTTCATTGAATGCAGCTTTTGTTGATATTGGACATGAAAAGGATGCCTTTATTCATTATCTGGATCTTGGATTATCTTTTAAAGCGTTGGATTTTTTTACAAAAGCTATTTCTCAAAGTAGGAATTATCAAGAATTGTATTCAAGTATTAAACTAGGAGATATACTTGAAAAAGAAGGCAAAATCAGCGATGTGCTTAAACCCGCTCAAAATATTATTGTTCAGATAGTTAAGGAGCCGATTTCTACTAAAGGATCGAGATTGACTTCTGAGATCTCAATTGCCGGAAGGAATATGGTGTTGATTCCATTCTCAGATAAAGTCAGTATATCGCAGAAAATTACTTCAAAAGAAGAAAAAAATAGATTAGAAAGGTTGGTTTACAGTATCTTACCAAATAATTATGGCGTTATTATAAGAACTGTGGCAGAGGGGAAAAAGGCGGCTGTGCTTGATGGAGAACTGAAATTATTAATAAAAAAATGGGAAGATGCATGGCCAACAATTGCAAAAGCCAAACCTCCGCAGTTGCTTTTCACTGAAAACAGCAGAACAACTACTATTCTTAGAGATTTGCTAAATGATTCTTTTTCAAATATAGTGGTTAATGATGAGGGTGTTTATAGTGAAATTAAGGAGTATATATCTCAAATTGTTCCCGGTCAGGAAAAAATTGTAAAGTTATACAAAGGTTCAGTACCAATCTTTGATCATTTTGATATTAACAGACAGATTAAAAGTTCTTTTGGCAAGATTGTACCTATAAGACAGGGAGCATATCTGGTTATTGAACATACTGAAGCACTTCATGTAATTGATGTTAATAGCGGTATCAGATTGAAGAGTTCATCAGACCAGGAACAGAGTAGTTTTGAAGTCAACATGATTGCTGCTGATGAAATAGCAAGGCAATTAAGGTTAAGGGATATGGGTGGGATTATTATAGTTGATTTCATAGATATGGATTCCAATGAAAATAAGGTTAAGCTTTATAAACATATGCAAGAGCTAATGCAGAGTGATAGAGCAAAACACAACATTTTGCCACTTACTAAATTCGGATTGATGCAGATAACTCGTCAAAGAGTCAGACCTGCTACAGAAATCAATACTAGCGAAAATTGTCCTTCTTGTAACGGAACAGGCAAAATATCATCCAGTCTGTTAATCGATGATACTATTGAAAGACAATTGGCATACTATGTTAAGGAGAAAGGTATAAAATCATTTATTCTTAAAGTTAACCCAATTTTGTCTGCTTATCTTAACAGAGGAATATTGAGTATCAAACTGAAATGGAGTTTAAAATATAAATGTTCTATTAAAATTGAACCATCTTCCGAAAATGCACTTCTCGAAGTTAAATGGTTTGATATTAATGGGGACAAATTAGATGAATAATGATCATGTAATTTTTTTGCAACTGATTAGTATTCGTTTTTCTTCAAGCATACATCCAAATATGTAAATATCACCTCCGTCTGAGATTTGAAGAATTTCCCTTAACTCTTTGACGTTTAAGGGGAAATTTCTTGTTGTTATGTTTGCCTTTGGATATCTTTTTTTTATATTAATAAAGTCTCTCTTTTTGAATTCCATTATTTCAATAACCTCAAAACTTCTTCCCGGGAAGTCTGGTAGCAGACAATCTGAAGTGTATAGATGAGTATGTTTTGAAAGTTTTAATATATCGTAAATTAAGGATATCGATACATAGGCTCCTGCTTTAATGATTGAACTGTTAGGCTCATAGATATATTTACAGATCTTTCCTTGGGAGTACTGAGCAGTTGCTTTTTTTTCGGCTTTCAAATCAAAATTAAAATACTCGTTTTGAGATTTAGAAAAATTGACAGTAAAAACAGGAATAGTATTTTTTGAATGATTCGTTGTAACATCTTTCTCAATAAGAAACAAAAGCTCCTTACATTCATTTCCCACTGAAAGTACATGAATCTCTCTTATCTGTGGAATTTTTCTAAGGGATTCCGTGATATCAAGCATCGGAGACACTTTGAGTAATACTTTTGAAGATAAATTGAATAATTCATCCTTGATTGCAAAAAAATTTGGTTCGTATTCTTCTATCAAATAATGTCGAATGTCACTGCTTCTGCGTCTTGCCGGGTCAAGATAAATAAGTGAAGATGATGGAATTCCCAAAGTTGAAAGGACTCCTTCCTTTATTGTAATGTTGTGAAAAACAACATTGCTGACGTTGAGTACATTAAAATTGTGCAGAGTTGCCTCATATATTTCAGGATCTGCTTCTATATAATGAAGTTGAGATGTCTTTTTTGATAGATAAAATGAATCTATTCCATATCCTCCTGTTAAATCAACTATTACACCTCCATCAGAGAATCGTTGTTTGTAGAGAGCTGTAAACATAGAGCTTGCCTGTTCTGCATTGAGTTTTTTTGGGAAATAGAGTGACTTGATTGTGTCCCATTCCGGAACCTTTTCAATGATTTTTTTTCTTGCCTCAATTGAATTTACTGCCAATTTGAGATCAATTCCAGGAAATTGGTCAGAGTGAAGTAAAAGATCAACCAGGTTATCTCCTGAGTGATTATATATAAAATCAAGAAAAAAATGGTTAATTGGCATCAAAACGCGGAATTACTTTTAGCTCTTTAAATCTGTACACAGTGTATTTTCCAATGGGTTTATCGAAACGGTGTATGTAAATGTTACGTGCGACTTCCATCTTTTTGAAATAACTGCCAATTTTCTGAGCATTATTTGCTTCTTCTGAGTTCTCAATAAAATATGCACTATCTCCAATTTTCAGCATATTTATCGAATCTGTAACCCATAAATATTTATTGATATTGGAAGGAGAACCAGTGACATTTACTGTCATCTTTTCAGGATAT
>JAHDRO010000276.1 GCA_018433265.1 Bacteroidales bacterium | reverse complement strand
TGAAAATAATAGTAAAAACAGGGATCTGGTTTTGAAGAAGTTGATTGGTCCAGATAAAAGAAAACCCCCAAAGGATAGTGGCAATTATAATAGGAATAAACTTAATTGCAGACTCTCTATTTTTCATAACTAAATTCTAATCTCTTTCCACCTTTGTCTCCAGTAAGTTTCCCGTTTTTCACAACTTGTATCCCATTTACAAATGTATGAATTATTGAAGAACTGAATGTATGATTCTTAAATGGTGACCACCCACATTTATATGCAGGATTGACAGAAGTAACTGAATCTTCGAGATTTGGGTTAAAAATAAGTATGTCTGCATAGTATCCTTCTCTTAGGAAGCCCCTTTTTACAATATTAAAATTATTTGCAGGAGAGTGGGAAAGTCTGTCAATGACGTCAAACTTCGAAAAATGGCCGTTTTTATGAAGATCCCACATAATCTGAAAACTGTGCTGAATAAGTGGAAGTCCTGATGGAGCATCAATATACCTGAGATTTTTCTCTTCCAAGGTATGAGGTGCATGATCTGTTGCAACGACTTTTATGATGCCGTTTTTTACAGCCATAATTATTGCTTCCCTGTCTTCTTTATCTTTTATAGCAGGATTACACTTAATTAAGTTCCCAAATTTTTTATAATCAGAGCTGTCAAATATCATATAATGAACACATACTTCTCCGGTAATTCCCGGATTAATTCTGGCAGCTTTCTCAATCATGGTAATTTCTTCAGCTGTACTTACATGTAAAATATGCAATCTGCTCATATTTCTAATTGCCAAATCGATTGCCTTGGCAGTAGATGTGATACATGCTTCTCTGCTCCTTATTGCAGGATGTTCTTCGACTGTTATGTTGTCTCCATAATGTTCTTTTGCCAATTTAAGGTTGGCTTTAATAATTGATTCCTCTTCACAATGTGTTGCAATTAATACTTTGCTCTCTCTAAAGAGTTTTTCCAATGCTTCAGGATCATCAATAAGCAAATTGCCAGTAGAGGATCCCATAAAAGCTTTAATTCCACAAGTTTTTGAAGGATCTATTTTTTTAAGTTCTTCAATATTGTTATTTGTGGCTCCTAAGTAAAATGACCAGTTTGCATAGGAAGTCTGAGCAGCAATGGAATTTTTCTGTTCTAAAAGATCAATAGTAACAGTTGGAGGATTATTATTGGGCATATCCATATATGAAGTAACGCCCCCAAGTACTGCTGCAGCACTTTCACTTTCTATATTTCCCTTGTGTGTATTTCCTGGTTCTCTGAAATGGACCTGATCATCAATTATTCCAGGAACTATTATTAAACCTTCTGCATCAATAACTTTTTCAAAAGAGGATAATAAAGGTGGCTTGTCTCCATTTTCGTGGTTTATAATCTTTGTAATTCGCTCACCATTCAAAATTATACTGCCAATAAAGGAGAGTCCTTCAT
>JAHDRO010000372.1 GCA_018433265.1 Bacteroidales bacterium | reverse complement strand
TAAATGGTGCCGGCTGCATTGCTTCCACCTCCAACACATGCGACCAAATAATCGGGATAGTCGCGTCCTTCTTTTTCTGTGAGCTGCACTTTTATTTCTTTACTGATCACCGATTGCAGTCGTGCGACCAAATCGGGATAGGGATGAGGACCAATGGTGGACCCGATGATGTAGTGCGTTTCTTCGGGATGACTGCACCAGTCGCGAATGGCTTCGTTAGTCGCATCTTTGAGCGTCATGTTGCCCGAGTTTACGGGTATGACTGTTGCGCCCAACATCTCCATTTTTTTCACGTTAACGGCCTGACGTTCGACGTCAGTTTTGCCCATATACACGGTGCAGGGCATTTGCATCAGCGCGCAAACTGTGGCGGTGGCCACGCCGTGCTGACCGGCGCCTGTTTCGGCAATGATGCGTGTTTTACCCATTTCGCGCGCAATCAGTATTTGTCCGATGGCATTGTTGATTTTGTGCGCGCCGGTGTGATTCAAATCTTCGCGCTTGAGATAGATTTTGCACCCTAAACGCTCTGAAAGTTGTTGCGAGAGGTAGAGCGGCGACGGTCGGCCTACGTAATCACGTAACAATTGTTCGAATTCGCGTTTGAACTTTTCGCTTTCGAGTATGCGCAGATAAGAGTTTTCCAAATCTTTGACGCATTTGTAGAGAATTTCGGGTACGAATGCTCCCCCAAATTCACCATAATACCCGTTACTGTCAACTGAAAATTTTTGCATGTGATGTGTTATTTAATCTGTGTGTGCCTCTTAACGAAAAAAGCCTGTCGCAGGTGCGACAGGCTATCTTTTATTTTTATTCTATTATATCTATATCACATTAAGACATGGCTGCTTTCCCTTACGACTGTATGAGTTGTAAGTGGAGCCACCAATATCCGTTTGTGAATGATAAATTCATTTCTCTTTTATTACTTGCAAAGAAAAATAATTTGGAAATAAAATGCAACTTATTTTTCGATTTTTGATTCGATGATTTGATGGTTAATCGATTTGAAAATGAATTTCAGGCCATTCTCTTCGTTAGATGATTTACAATTTTGGAATTTGACTCCAAAATTGTAAATTTGCGGCATGATATATCGAGAAGCCGAAAAAGAATTACAATTGCTTTCAGCGCAGTTCAAGGCGGTAGCAGTTACCGGCCCACGGCAGTCGGGCAAGACTACTTTAGTAAAAAAAGTATTTAAAGAAAAAGCGTATGTCAATCTCGAAAATCCCGACCTACGCCAATTTGCGGGGGAAGACCCCAGAGGATTTCTCTCCAATTATCCCGATGGCGCCATATTGGATGAAGTGCAACGTGTACCGGAATTATTTTCGTACCTACAACAAATATTGGATGAAAAGGAACAAAATGGATCATTCATTCTGACCGGTTCCAATAATTTCCTCCTAAATAGCAACATTTCGCAAAGTCTTGCCGGGAGGGTTGGTTATTTGTTTTTGCTGACCTTGGATATTGGCGAAATCAATCCTGGAGCAAACATGAGTAATCAGTTGATTTTTAAAGGCGGATATCCCGAAATTTATCAGAAAGATATCGACCCGAAAAAATACTATGACAATTATATCCGTACGTATGTTGAAAGAGATGTACGGCTATTGAAAAATATAACGGATCTTTATACGTTCGAACGCTTTTTGCGTTTGTGCGCCGGGCGCACCGGACAATTGCTGAACATGAGCAGTCTGGCTACAGATGTCGGAATGGATGTTAAAACGATTGGTTCGTGGTTGGGGATACTCGAAGCAAGTTTCATTGCATTTCGATTGTATCCCTATCACGAAAATTACAACAAACGGATTGTGAAGATGCCGAAACTTTATTTTTATGACACCGGACTTGCCTCGGCTCTGATGGGAATTGAAGATGTTTCGCAACTGACCATCCACCCGCTAAGAGGCGGTTTGTTTGAGAATCTGGTAGTTGTCGATTTTTTAAAACGGCTATACAATAACGGAAAGCAGAACAACCTTTATTTTTGGCGCGACAATATCGGGAATGAAGTAGATTTGCTGATCAAAAAAGGGGTAAACCGATATCCTGTCGAAATCAAATCGGCCCAAACGATTTCGGATGAGTTTTTTAAGGGCATCCGTTATTGGAACAAACTCACAAACACGGAAGGCGGTTATTTGGTATATGCCGGAGATATGCTCCAAAAAAGAAGTGGAGAAATCAACATCGTACCTGTCCATTTGTTAAATACGATCGAAATATAGCGCACTTCAAAAGATATGATGCAAAATAGAATATGCCGCATTCTTCACATCGTCGGCTTTTCTGCAATCAAAATAAACTGTTCATAATCGAATAATTTGCCGGGAATTTTTTCCTGTCGCAGCACGTTGTAGGTTTCGACGTGCAGCACCCAAAAACCTGCTTTACAGACAGATGTTCGAGCGTTTTCGGGATATCCTCGATATGATGGAAGGCCATGTTCGAAAACACGAAATCGATATCCGCAGAGCGATATTTACTGATTTCACCATGCGAAATCTCGACAGGAGCATTGTCCACGAAATTGTCGGCCATTTCTATTTTTTTGGGCTTGTCCCATTCGGCTGCCCGATCGGCAAAGTAGTCGGTCATCTTCATTTTTTTTGACAACTAAACGGCATTTGATCGTAATTTGTTCATTTGAGCAAAAGTTCATCGAATGCGAGTAATGTTTCGACAAAAACGGAAATTTTCAGAGAGTGGATTTAAAATTTTATCGGTATAGGCGTTTAGAGCGCGCTAATTTAAATTAGATGCTACCTTTGTAGCATAAATAAATGAACGATAAAATTCAGATATTAAATGATTTTGGCGTAAAGGTAGATGCTCAATCTCCGGTTATAGTTTCTGCTTCACGCTCAACAGACATACCTGCATTTTACTCCAAATGGTTCATTAACAGAATAAACAAGGGACACATTGTTTGGTATAACCCTTTTAATCAACAACCCTTATATGTTTCATTCAAGAATTGCAAGGTTATCGTATTTTGGACAAAAAATCCCAAGCCACTTATTCCCTATCTCAAAAGCCTTGATAGTTTAGGCATTCATTATTATTTCCAATACACGCTAAATGATTATGAAAAAGAATCATTTGAACCCAGAGTACCGTCATTAGAAAATCGAATCAGTACGTTCAAAGAACTCAGTGCTTTAATCGGTAAAGAAAAAGTAATATGGAGATTTGACCCAATAATTTTGACATCTGAATTGACTCCACGTGAAATATTGAAACGGATTTGGAATATTGGAAATCAATTAAAAGGTTTTACAGATAAATTGGTTTTTAGTTTTATAGATATAAACAGCTATCGGAAAGTACAGCGAAATCTTGTAAAAGAAACTTCTCTATTTAGCAAAGAATCAATAAAATATTCAGAACTTTCCTCAGAACAAATGAATGAAATTGCAGAAGGTTTAATGAAAATGCAAGAACATTGGGAAAAAGAAGGGTGGAAAATCTCAATGGCTACTTGCGCTGAAGAAATTGATTTAGATAAATATCGTATTTCGCACAATCGTTGTATTGATGGTGAACTTATGAAGAAGATTTTTTCAGAAGATAAAGAATTGCTATATTACTTAAATTACGGAATGTTGCCTGAAACTAATACACTTTTTGGAAATGAATTTGAGAAAACACCCTTGTCTTCTGAAAAATTGAAAGACAAAGGACAACGAAAAGCTTGTGGATGTATGATAAGTAAGGACATTGGAATGTATAATACTTGCAGTCATTTATGTATTTATTGTTATGCAAACACTTCAAAAGAAACCGTGATTAAAAACATGAAACTTCATGATGCCAATAATGAAAGTATCATCAAATAAAACGCCCTATAATACTCCCGCAAATTCAGGCCACTGGGTAAATTTAATAAAATGATTAATTTTACTCGTATGAAGACAAGCAGGAAAAAACACAGTGCCACTTTTAAGGCGCAGGTAGCCATTGAGGCAATCAAGGAACAAGAGACGCTTAGTGAACTGTCTAAACGTTTCGGGGTCCACCCACAGATGATTTCAACATGGAAGAGAGAATTTCTCTCCCGTAGTCCGGAGATCTTCTCAACAAAAGCACCGGATGAAGAGGCCGAAAAGAGAGAACAGGCATTATATGAAAAGATAGGGAGATTGGAAGTTGAGGTGGATTTTTGCAAGACATTTGGCATATTGATTGGCCCAAAGAGAGTAAGAAGACTCCTTAGGAAAATGGGAGTTATGGCCATTTATCCATTGTTGAGGCAGGATTGGCAATTATGCAAATTGAAAACCAAGCTGACTATGGTGTAGAGTTAGTGGATGTAAGCGATACTACTAGCCTTTTAACAGGTAAACCGACTAATCGTTTTTTATTAGAAGAATGGGCAAAAAAAGACGAAAATTTTGTAATGACAAAGAATCAGGTTTTCGATTGTGCTTTAATGGCTGTGGGTATTACAACTATAGGAGACTTAATATCAAGTGGAATAAATGGTATGAGTAAATCTGCTGTAAAAAAGTTTTAAAAAAAGTTGCTGTAAGATATATGGGGTGGGTTGGAGCTGGTATTGCTTTATATGAATTTGGTGATTGTATGTCCTGGTGGTAATTATATATAAAATATCACTAGTGTCCAAAGAAAATTTCTGAACGATTAATATTTAAAAGCAAATTCAAGTTGAACAGGTTGATCACATACATCAAGCAGTTTTTCATGGCCATTGAAAAGGTCTCTGATCGGAGTCTTGTCTGTCAGCACCCTGC
>JAHDRO010000072.1 GCA_018433265.1 Bacteroidales bacterium | reverse complement strand
ATCCTCTCGTAATAGCAGTATAAAGCCATTTAAGATCGTCAATGCTCAGATAATCCCTCCAAAAAGGATTGTCGATAAAAACACATTTCCATTGACCTCCTTGTGATTTATGACATGTGACTGCTGCTGCAAACTTGATCTGCATGGCATTGAAATAGTTGTCTTCTCTCACTGCTGCAAGTCTCTTTTTTTTAGTCCGAATTTCTGAATAATCAGAAAAAACACCATTAAATAGACTTTTTTGCTGCTCTGAAGACAAAGAGGCACTTTCGCTTTCCAGTGTATCCAATATAACTTTAGCACTAATCTCTATATCATGATAGTCTGAAAATTTCAAAACGGCATCGGCAAAGTGAAAACCATACCGTTCTTCAAAATGAGATATCTTAACCAGCTCTGCAACATCACCATTAGCAATAAAATCAAGTTCTGAACCTTCATTATCAGCGAACTGGTAACAATTCTTAACAACCATCACCTTGTCTCCCCTATTGATAGACTCCTCCCTGCAAAGTATTCTGTATCTTATTTCTCTATTGTACAAATTAGCTCTTTTATTTGATCTGCAAAGGACAAGAGTCTCTTCGTTTCCGTACCTGTCATATGCCTCTCCTATTTTCTCAAGCAATTCATTCCCGCTAATACTTTCGATATCATTAAAACTATCGAGTTCAAATTTTGGAAATTTAATTTCTTTTCTCTCTATCATATGTCTGAGCAGCGTTGCATTATGTAAAATGCCTGACAACTGTGCCTGCCTGACAACGTCTGTCATGGAGCAATATGTTACCCCTCCCCATTTTGAAAGATAAGCAGAGTCCAATGCCCTTGAAATATCAGCTCCTATAGGTGGTAATTGAGCAGAATCACCTATTAAAATGAGTCTATTATTTTCTCTGGAAAAAATATATTTCATCAAATCTTCAAGTAAGTCTCCGGAACCAAACATGGAAATGTCCGGACTGGCTGAAGAAATTAAAGAAGCTTCATCTACGATAAATATTGTATCTTTGTATTTATTAATGTCCAGTACAAATTGTCCAAATCCATCACCAAGAGATTTTTGTCTATATATTTGCTTATGAATTGTCAAAGCCCTGGCATTTGTATAGTTAGATAACACTTTTGCTGCTCTGCCTGTAGGTGCCATTAAAATAAAAGGCTGTTCCAGTTCTGTAATAGTAGTAACGAGCGATGCAATTGCAGAGGTTTTCCCTGTACCTGCATAGCCATTTATAACCATTATTGTATTACTGTCAGAACAATTAATGAAACCAGAAAGGGCTTTAAAAAGCGAATCCTGAGATTGAGTTGCCTCAAATCCCAGACAAAAAAGCATCTTTTTATACAAGAAGTCGTCAACCGGCATATTCTCTATCTCCAACGTCTTATTGAGAAAACAAGAATGAGAGGATAGATCTCGAGACGACCGAGAAGCATTTCAAGGCCAAGCAAAATTTTTCCCGCATCAGGAATAGAAGAATAATTGCCCAACGAACCTACCGCACCAAATCCTGGCCCACAATTGGCCATATTGGCTATAGAGCCTGAAACAGCCTCAGTGACCCCGACTCCCATAAGTGTAAGCAACATGGCCACAATCAATACAATAGACAAGTACAAAACAATGAAAAGTGAAACTGAATGAGCAATATCCGATTCAAGACTACTTTTGCCAATCTTAACCGAAACAATAGCATTGGGATGAAGTTGCTTTATAATTTGAGCCTTGACAGACTTGAAAAATATCCATATTCGGTCAACTTTAATTCCTCCTGTAGTTGAACCGGAACAGGCACCCGAAAGAGTGAAGTATGTAATAACAAGCATAGAAAAACCAGGCCAAATAGATGAATCTTCAGAAGCAAAACCCGTTGCAGTGCCACAAGAAATTACTTGAAAATACCCAAATCTCAAACAAGTGGCAAGATTGTCATAAATACCTGAAAAAAACAAGTTTAGCCCAACTACTGCACCTCCAATTAAAATCGAACCCACATAAAGTTTGACTATCGGAGATTTGAACAGTTTATTGGATTTGCCTGAAACTGCACCAAAGAGCAATCCAAAATGCAAGCCTGAAAGTATCATGAATATCATGATAATAAGTTCTATAGGGAAAGAGTTAAAAGCTTTAATTGATAGATTTCTTGTACTAAAACCGCCTGTTGCAATAGTACTGAACGAATGAATAACAGCCTCAAAAAGAGACATGCCCGCAAACATCAGTAAAATTGTCTCAATTACAGTAAGACCCACATAAACAATTGCAATTATAGTTATTGTCTGACGTGCCTTATACCTGAAATTTTCTCTTGAAAGATCAGATATTTCCATTTTACTCACCCTCATCCTAATAGAGCTTACTGCAGGTAAAATCAACAACATAAACAGTACGACTCCCATACCTCCCAGCCAATGTGTTGAGGCACGCCAGAAATGAAGCCCTTTAGGAATTCCTTCAACATTTGTCAAAATAGATGCTCCGGTAGTCGTATAACCTGAGACACTTTCATACCAGGCATTTGCGATTGAAAACTCACCTCCATACAGAATATAAGGCAACATCCCGAAAATACATGAAAAAATCCATGCCAATACAACAATAACAAATCCTTCTTTATTGTTTATCTCAGGTTTGTTTTTTACAAAAATCATAGGAAAAACACCACATACAAAAGTAATAATTGCGCTCATTATAAGTGGTGAAAATGAAGAATCATAGCCATTACCGGCTGACACTAATGCCGAAATCAACATGAAAACAGCATTCATAAAGAGAGCCATGCCGACATATCTGCTTATAACACTATAATTCATGTTGCTGCTTTTCTTTT
>JAHDRO010000348.1 GCA_018433265.1 Bacteroidales bacterium | reverse complement strand
CTATTTTTAAATAATTCAAAAAAGTGTCTCAAAATTCATCTTTTGAGACACTTTTTTGTTTAATTCCATTGAATATAGTGCAACTTTAGTGCAACTTTTGTTTTGCAGACATTTTATAACCAAGTGCTTGTTTCAAAAAAGGTGCAACTTTAGTGCAACTAATTTTTATGATGATTTATTTGAGAAATATTTATATATTTTTGATCGGGTTAATATAAATTTTGCGTTTCCGCTTTCGCAACACACCTTCTCATTCTTGGGAGGGTGTGAATTTTTTGGTAAAGATGTAAACACTCAATAACATGACAAATTGACTGATGTTACAATTTCAGTTCTCTCTAAAGTTTGAATAAGCATAATTTTTCAACTTAGAACACTTAATGACTCAAAAGTTCCTTAAATTTAACGAAAACAATTTAAAATTATTTGTTTATGGATACTGATACTAACCCCGAGATTGTTCATCTTCTAACACTTGACGGAGGAGGTATTCGTGGGATTATTCCTGCCTCTATTCTTGCATATCTGGAAGAACAGCTCAAAAGTGCACTTAACAATGCTCAACTTAGAATTGCTGATTGTTTTGATCTTATCAGTGGCACTTCAACCGGAGGGATTCTTTCATGTCTCTATCTTACACCTGATGAGAATAATCCATCCAGACCCAAGTATTCTGCTGCTCAGATAAGAGACTTCTACAAAGAATATGGTCCGGAACTGTTTCACAAAGGTTTTTGGTACAAAATCGTATCCGGTTTTGGAGTTTTTAAGAGCAGGTACTCAGAAAAAGCTCTTTGCGAGTTTGCAAATAAACTTCTGGGAGATACATATATCTCTTCCGTAATTAAAGACTGTCTGATAACTTCATATGATATGAGTATGCGTAAGGCTTTGTTCTTTACTAAATATAATATTAGTAAATATGGCTCTTCTGCAGATTATCTGCTTGCAGATGTAGCAAGAGCAACATCTGCCGCTCCTACATATTTTTCTCCAGCCAGAATATTTGCCAAAGACAATACTTCAAGACATCTTGTAGATGGTGGTGTATTTGCCAATAATCCCTCAATGTGCGCTTACGTAGAGGGCATGAAACTCTGGCCTGAGAAATCAATTAAAAATTATTGCATGATTTCAATTGGAACAGGCAAAGTTACTCACCCTTACGATTGGGAAAAAACTCATAAGTTTGGTTATTTGCAGTGGCTTCAACCAATTATTGATGTTTTGTCTTCTTCCGTAGGAGAGACTGTTGATTTTCAAATGAAACAACTTTTCACTGCCGGTGGAGTAGCTAATAATTATATAAGAATCGAGCCTTCATTGCTTTATGCAGATCCCCGTATGGATAATGCTTCTTTAAAAAACATTGCCGCTTTGGAAGATGCTGCACGTTATTATATTGAGAACAATCAAGATCTCTTTGAAAAAATAGTAAACAGCATGAATAGTCTGTAAGCAGTTCAATAATATACTTTAATAATTGCAGAGTCTTTTTGCAGGGTTTATATGAGAATCCATCCAAACCAGCCCTTTTCTTGATGTCATTGATAAGTTTACTTCATGTTTTCAGGTATAACTGGAAATAATTAATGAACAATTTTGCTACCGCAATGTTATGCATAAACATTAAAAATAAAAACTTATGTTAAAAATAGGTGACAAAGCTCCTGAATTTACAGGGAAAGATCAAGACGGTAATATTATCAGTTTGAATGATTTCAAAGGGGAAAAACTGGTTTTGTACTTTTATCCCAAAGATAATACACCCGGGTGTACTGCAGAAGCCTGCAATCTTAGGGATAATTACCATAAATTCTTATCCGCTGGATATAATATCGTCGGAGTAAGTAAAGACTCTGAAAAATCTCACAAACTATTCAAAGAAAAACACAGTCTCCCTTTCCCTCTAATATCAGACTCCGATTTATCTATTCTCAAGGCATATGAATCCTGGGGCAGAAAAAAGTTTCTTGGACGGGAGTTTGAAGGCGTTCTGAGAAGAACATTTGTTATTGATGAAAATGGCTTAATATCCGATATAATTGACAAAGTGAATACCGCTGCTCATTCTTCACAAATATTAAAATAAACGTTTATCCGACCAGCCATACCATTACATGGTTCTCAAATACCATGTACTCCAGATCAAATTCTATTTCCTCTCCGTCAGATTTTATAAAGGTAGCCTTTATATCACCATTGTCTCTTGGAGTGAATCTCTTTATTTCTATTTGATTGGAAAAATCAACTTCTGATATCGACATTCTTTTGTAAATAGCCTCCTTGGCACACCAGTAAATAGCAAGATGAAGCTGTCTGTTTTTGTCACTTAGATCATCAATCTCTTCTTCTGAAAGAGCTTTCTTCTCCACTGCAGTAAAGTCTCTGTCAAGTGATTCTATATCAATGCCCACACTCTCTTCAGGATGTGTAATTATTGCGACAAATCTTTTTGTATGAGATATACTTATCTCTGTAAGGCTATTCTGCAAAAATGGCCTTCCATTGTCATGATGTCCCAAATAAACTTTCTCTCCGAAAAGTTGATTTAGAAGCGCCCTGACTGCTAATTTTTCCCTACGTCGATCAGAACTTTTAATTAGCGAAAGCTCTTCAAGTTCATCGCTCGGTATTGAGCTCAGCGAGAGCAGTTCTTTTTCGCTCTCCACAATTTCCCAAACAGATATTGTCGCTCCACTCTCCAATTTCTTACTAAAAAAAAGTGCCATATCAATATATCTTTTGTGTTTTCCTTTTAAATATCCGATTCATCAGTTATCTCCCCAACTATCTCTTCAAGAATATCTTCGAGAGTTACTATCCCGTCAGTTCCACCATACTCGTCAACGACCATGGCCAGATGAATTCTTTTTTGACGAAATTCCTCAAGTAAATCATCAATCTTTTTGCTGCCGGGAATAAAATATGCCTCTCTTATATGGCTGTGCCAATCGAAATTGTATTCTTTATCCCTCAAATGTCCTATTAAGTCCTTGACATAAAGAAATCCTGCAACATTGTCTGGACTCCCGTCATAAACAGGTAATCTTGAAAAACCACATTCTATCACCTTTGCAATAACATCTCGGGATTTCATACTTTTGTCCAGAGATACAATACTTATTCTTGGAGTCATTATATCCTTTGCACTTCTGTTTTGAAATCCAACTATTCCTTTAAGCAAGAGTTTTTCTTCAACTTCTTCCTTGTCCATTGTGTCATCTACCTCTGTAATTTCTTCGATAGATTGAGCAGTAACCTCCTCTGCAACTTTGCCATAAATTTCTTTTAATTTTGCAATCAATACATAAAGAGGTTTCCCGAACCAGCAAATAACTGAAACCAGATGTTTTCTTTTTTTGACGAAATCAAAACCTTGTGTAATAGCTGTCCTTCTAAAAATTCTTCCAGTTAGAAAAAGTAGTATAACGGTCACAAAAAAAGAGAGTGAATAAAATATAAATCCTCCTTCGCCGACATTCATGAAAAGTCTGAGTATCGAAAGAACAGTCAGCAATGTGGAAGTTATTAGTACTGCTTCAGCTTGAATAAATGCAAACTGAATTGCCTCCTCCTCCTCCTCTTTTTCTCCTGAAGAAAGCAAAACAATCTCTATTCCTTTTACAAGGGAATTTACGAGTAATATGAGGATTAAAACAATCCCCAGTAAGAAATAATCAACGGTCAGATTGCAACTGGGAGGTTCCAACTCTAATAAACTAAGCTAATGGTTCTGGACACAAATATAAAAATTATAATTACTATTTGATAAAAGCGTTGAATTTTTCTAACATAAATGCTGGGTGATAGGAGTTCTTGGCTTTTCTTAAACCTTCATCTCCAGCATCGTCTTCCCGGTTGATATATTTCAAACCTATTGCTTCTCTTTGAGCAAATTCTCTATTGATCATTGGGTACGCACCCCTGATTGAAGCAAAAGCCTTTTCAATATGAATAATAAATGTGTCTGAATTAAGTTGCTCACCTATTGTATATGCAACAATTTTACCTTCAATTCTGAGAATCCCTCCTTTAACTGACAACTTGCCAAAGTTTGCCAAACATTTAGAAACAGCTGCTGATTCAAGACAGAGTGACTGGCTTTTACCACAATCTACTTCCTTGCACCATTCTTCATTAAAACCAATTACCTCGTCGATTTTGTCTTCAGTAAGCTGCTCATAACTCCATCCCTTAAAAAAATCCTTAAAATAATTAATATGATTCCTTTTGGACTGCAACCTTTTGCCGGATAATGAAATTAATTTTTCACTTTCATATATATAGTCAAAATTGTTTCTAACGGCTTTAAAATTGAATGTTCCGGGAAAAAGCTCTTCTAATTCTACTTTTGTCTGTGGAGTGAGAGATATTAAACTGAATGGGTTGCCTCTCTCATCTGCATCCTGCATTAACACCTCTATTACTTCACGTCGGTCACCTCTTCCTGCAGGATACAAATACCGGGTTTCTTCTCCACTCCCCGACTTTAACAAAAAAAAATCCTTGTACCGTGCACAACGCGACAAATAGGACTCATCCCATATAAAAAGACTTGTAAAACAATACTCTGCTCCTCTGTAATCGGAGTATCTCAGCAATTCATCAATCCAGACCTTGTCCGAAATTGTAATCTGCTTAAAATCTATCATATAAATTTATTTATTCCGAAAGCCATTGTTCGAGTGTTTTTATAGCCTCATTTCTGAGTTCCTCCGGCATATTACTTATGCGGGATCTGTGGCTTCCTTTTGGTTGCACCATTACAACAACATTTTTGTGTTTTGGTTCATTAACTTTTACAGCACTCCAAGGATCATACTCCCCATATATGAAAAGCATTTTTTTATCAGTTGTAGCAACAAATCTCTTCAATTTTTTGTAGAGGGTTTTATCAAATTTAAATTCAGCTCCTTCTGGAAGAAACAGTTTAGTAAGGTAGCCTTCAGCATTTTTAATTGATAAAAGTTCTTTAAAAGGTTTTGTGTCATATCCGTAATAACCAAGCTCTCTGGCTGCCTGTACAAAAAAAGG
>JAHDRO010000225.1 GCA_018433265.1 Bacteroidales bacterium | reverse complement strand
TCAACAATATCCTGCGGAACACTCGAAGAACCATGAAGAACAATAGGAAAACCAGGTATTCTTTTCTCAATCTCGTGAAGAATATCCAGTCTTATTTCAGGATTCTGGCCAGGTTTAAATTTATATGCACCGTGAGAAGTACCGATAGCAATTGCCAGAGAGTCGACGCCTGTCCGGCCAACAAACTCTTCAACCTCATCTGGTTGAGTAT
The DNA here is from genome assembly GCA_018433265.1 of Bacteroidales bacterium. The sequence continues at coordinate 7,749 of JAHDRO010000225.1, read as the reverse complement.
ATACATGATGTTCTGCAGAAACATCGTCCTCAACTCCGGCAAGAACTCCAAGCTCACCCTCAACAGTAACGTCATATAAATGAGCATATTCTACAACTTGTTTAGTAAGCTCAATGTTTTTATCAAAAGGGAGATGCGAACCATCAATCATAACTGAAGAAAATCCTGTCTCAATACATGATTTACAAAGTTCAAAAGAATCACCATGATCCAGGTGTAAAACAATTGGTATGGCACATCCCAACTCTTTGGCATATTCCACAGCTCCCTGCGCCATATATCTCAGAATTGTCTGATTGGCGTATTTTCTGGCTCCGCTTGAAACCTGAAGAATAACAGGAGACTTCGTCTCGACACATGCGGAGATAATAGCCTGCATCTGCTCCATGTTATTAAAATTGAATGCAGGAATAGCATATCCCCCTTTAATTGCTTTGGCAAACAACTCCCTTGAATTGACCAAGCCAAGTTCTTTGTAAGATACCATTTGAAAATAATTTTAGTAAAACTGAAAATGAATAAACAATCTCAAAGTTAACAATAAAATTTAACTTTGTGTTTAAAACTATATTGATGAATGAAATCATCCGAACTTGAGAAAAACACGTGGAAATCAGTAAATAACAGCAATATTAAAATTGCACTTCTTCCATGGGGTGCTACCGAAGCGCACAATCTCCATCTCCCTTATGGGACTGACACTTTGCTTGCAGAAAAAGTTGCAACGGAAGCTGCCGAAATTGCAAACCAGTCAAATGCAGGTGCAATAGTACTCCCTTCAATAGCATATGGAGTTAACAGCGGCCAGATGGACATAAAACTCTGTTTGAACATGCGTCCTTCTACACAAATGGCTATTTTAGATGACATTTTGACTGATCTTAACAAACATAGTATTAATAAACTTGTAATTATCAATGCACATGGAGGCAATTCTTTTGTTCCCATAATCAGAGAAATGTCTTTGAAATATCCTCAAATAATGGTTTGCAACATAAACTGGTGGCTTGTATGCAAACCGGAAAACTATTTCGACGAACCAGGAGACCACGCCGGAGAACTGGAAACCTCAGTAATGCAGTACATCTATCCCGATCTTGTACTCCCTCTCGAAGAAGCAGGCACAGGAGAAGAAAATCAATTTACAATCGAAGGCCTCAAAGACAAGTGGGCATGGACACCCCGTAAATGGATATATGCAACAACCGACACAGGTGTTGGTAATCCATCCAAATCGACTCCAGATAAAGGGGAGAAATTTTTCAATGATTGCGTTAATAAAATATCAAAATTTATAATTGAGTTCTCCTCTGTCAACTCAGAAAAGAATCTTTATGAAAAAAGAAAATAGAGCTATGATTTTTTCTGCCCCTTCAGGTGCAGGAAAGAGTACGATTGTCTCTCATTTGATGAAGAAGTTTCCAGTACTTGGATTTTCAATTTCTGCCACATCAAGGCAACCAAGGGAGAACGAAGTAAATGGAAGGGAGTATTATTTTTTGAGTACTGATGAGTTTCGTAAAAAAATTGCCGGAAATGAGTTCATAGAGTACGAAGAAGTTTATGAAGGATATTATTACGGAACGCTTAGAAGTGAAGTTGAAAGGCTCTGGAATGAAGGGAAAGTAATAGTTTTTGACATCGATGTCAAAGGAGGATTAAATCTAAAAAAACTTTACGGCAACGCAGCCCTTGCTGTTTTTATAAAACCACCTTCTATTGAAGTTTTACGGGAAAGACTTATCAAAAGAGGAAGCGAAGATAATGCATCTTTTGAACGAAGAATAAAAAAAGCAGAATATGAATTGACCTTCGAGAGTCAGTTTGACAAAGTGCTTGTAAATGATTGTCTTGAACGCTGTCTGAAAGAGGCAGAACAAATTACTGAGGACTTTCTGTCATGAAAATAGCCCTTTACTTTGGGTCATTTAATCCCATGCATGTAGGACATCTGGCTATCTGCCGCTACTTGATGGAGCATTGCGACATTGATGAATTGAGACTTGTTGTAAGCCCTACTAATCCACTTAAAGATGAGTCCAATGAAAAGAGTGCCGAAGAACGACTGAAACATGTAAAAAAGGTAGCTGCAGGTCTTGAAAAGGAGGCTCTACAAAAGGAACTCAAATGTAAGATATGCGTTTCATCCATTGAATTTAAACTCCCTAAACCACTCTACACTATTGATACATTAAGGACAATAACAGCACGTGAAAAAGGCAACAAGTTTATTTTGATTATAGGAGCAGACAATCTTGCCATTATTGAGAAATGGAACAGATGGAAAGAATTACTCAATGAATTTGAAGTCTGGGTTTACCCACGAAAAGGATATGATATTGAGTCGTTATGTGAAAAATATGGAGTCAAACCGCTAAATGCTCCTATGATAGACATATCCTCATCAGAAATAAGAGAAGCCGAATTGTCCGGTAACGATATGTCAGCCTACAAAGTTTGAGTAAGTGCCCTCCAGAGATTGTCGTTTGGTACCGGAGCTTCAACATAAACCTCATCGCCTTTTACGGGATGTTTAAACCTTATACTCCGGGAATGCAAAGAAATACCTCCATCCGGATTAGATCTGGGGAAACCGTATTTAAGATCACCTTTTATAGGGCTGCCAATCTTTGAAAGTTGACACCTTATCTGATGATGTCTACCTGTAAGTAGCAGTATTTCAAGTAAATGATATCTATCTCCTGAAGATAAAAGCCTATATTTCAAAATCGCCTCTTTTGAGCCTTCTTTCGAGACATCATAAGCATATGACTTATTCTGCTCCTGATTTCTGACGATAAAATGTCTTAATTCTCCTGAAGAAGGGTTTGGCTTGTTTGCAACAATCGCCCAATATATTTTTTCAACTTCGCCATTTCGAAAAAGAGTATTCATCCTTTCTAGTGCTTTAGATGTTTTTGCAAATAGTGCAATACCACTTACAGGTCTGTCAAGCCTGTGTGGTACACCTATAAACGCATTTCCGGGTTTGGAATCTCTTACTGCAATATAATTAGCTATCTTGATACTGAGAGGCTCATCACCAGTGTTATCACCCTGTACAATCTCTCCTGCTCTCTTATTGACAATTATAATATGATTGTCCTCGTAAAGAATGTCAGGCTCAGTATTGCTCTGAATCATTAGGAAAATCTTTATTCTTAATATCCTTAATATAATTCTGAACAGCTACAAGTACTTCATCATGAAGATTAAGGTATCTTCTTAGAAATCTCGGAGAGAACTCCTTTGTCAGACCAAGCATGTCATGCATCACAAGCACTTGACCGTCTACACCATTACCTGCACCAATACCTATAATCGGAATTTTCAACGCCTCTGTTACCTTTTTGCCCAATTCTGCAGGAATTTTCTCTAATACAATAGCAAAACATCCTGCCTGTTCAAGCAAAACTGCATCTTCAAGAAGTTTTTTAGCTTCAGCTTCCTCCTTTGCACGAACACTAAATGTCCCAAACTTATGAATTGATTGAGGAGTTAGTCCAAGATGCCCCATAACAGGAATACCGGCAGATATAATAGTAAGCACTGAGTCAATAATTTCAGATCCACCCTCCACTTTAATAGCATCGGCTTCAGTCTCTTTCATTATCTTAATTGCATTTGAAACAGCCAGTTTTGAGTTTCCCTGATAACTTCCGAAAGGCATGTCAACTACAACCATGGGATTCTTAACAGCTCTAACCACACTTTGAGCATGATAAATCATCTGTTCAATAGTTATAGGAAGAGTCGTCTCATGACCTGCCATAACGTTTGCAGCTGAGTCTCCAACTAAAATAATATCAATTCCTGCCTCGTCAATTATCTTGGCAAAAGTATAGTCATAAGCTGTCAGCATAGCTATTTTTTCACCGTTACGCTTCATTTCCAACAATCTCTGTGTTGTTATGATTCTGTTTTTACCTTCAACAGACATGATTTTTAATTTTATAATGAATATTTTTCTTAAATCTTACAAAGCTATATAATTATTTCAAATTGACTTTATGACACCTTGTCAGTTTTTCCTTTTGGCACAATGTTAGAAGCATTCCATACAGACTTTATAAAAATTAATTTTTGACAACAATTAAAATATAAATATTATGGGAAAGATAATTGGAATTGACCTTGGTACAACCAACTCCTGCGTTGCTGTAATGGAGGGAAATGAACCTACAGTCATAATTAACAGCGAAGGCAAAAGAACCACACCTTCGGTTGTTGCTTTTACCGAAAATGGTGAAAGAAAAGTTGGTGATCCTGCGAAAAGACAGGCTATAACAAATCCGGTAAGGACTATCTACTCAATTAAGAGATTCATGGGAGAGCCTTATGACAAGGTTAAAACTGAAATTGAACGTGTCACATACAAGGTTGAAAAGGGTGAAAATAATACAACCCGTATAAATATAGATGGGCGTCTTTATACTCCACAGGAGATATCAGCAATGATTCTTCAAAAGATGAAAAAGACAGCCGAAGACTATCTTGGACAAGAGGTTACTGAAGCTGTGATTACAGTTCCTGCATATTTCAGCGATTCTCAAAGGCAAGCCACAAAAGAGGCCGGAGAGATAGCAGGCCTCAAAGTTAGAAGAATTATCAACGAACCTACAGCTGCTGCTCTCGCATATGGTCTTGACAAGACTCATAAAGATATGAAGGTTGCCGTTTTCGACCTTGGTGGAGGTACATTCGATATATCTATACTCGAATTGGGTGATGGAGTATTTGAGGTAAAATCCACAAATGGGGATACTCACCTTGGTGGTGATGACTTTGACCAGAAGATAATAGACTGGCTGGCAGAAGAGTTTATGAATGAAAACAGTGGCATTGACCTGAGAAAAGATCCTATGGCGCTGCAAAGACTCAAGGAAGCAGCTGAAAAAGCTAAAATAGAGTTGTCAAGCCAAACAACCACAGAGATTAATCTTCCGTACATCATGCCGGTTGATGGTATTCCTAAACACCTTGTAAAGACTTTGACTCGAGCAAAATTTGAACAACTTTGTGATTCCTTGATACAAAGAACTGTTGAACCATGTCGCAAGGCATTAAGTGGTGCAAACCTTAAACCTTCGGACATCGATGAAGTAATTCTCGTTGGAGGTTCTACAAGAATACCTGCTGTACAACAGCTTGTTGAAAAATTCTTTGGCAAAACTCCAAGCAAAGGCGTTAACCCGGATGAGGTAGTTGCTGTAGGTGCTGCTATCCAGGGAGGTGTGCTTGCCGGAGATGTTAAGGATGTGCTGTTACTCGATGTTACACCACTTTCTCTTGGTATCGAGACTTACGGTTCAGTAATGACAAAACTTATAGATGCAAATACAACTATACCAACCAGAAAGTCTGAAATCTTCAGCACTGCCAGCGACAATCAACCTTCCGTAGAGATTCACGTCCTTCAGGGTGAAAGACCAATGGCTAAGGACAATAAAACTATCGGTCGTTTCCATCTGGACGGAATAGCTCCTGCTCCAAGAGGTGTGCCTCAAATTGAAGTTACCTTTGACATTGATGCTAACGGTATTCTGAATGTCTCAGCAAAAGACAAAGGTACTGGCAAGGAGCAAAAAATACGTATTGAAGCATCATCAGGACTAACTGAGGCTGAAATCAAGAGAATGCGTGACGAAGCAAAAGCCAATGAAGCCGCTGATAGAGCCGAAAGAGAGAGAGTTGACAAAATCAACGCTGCAGATGGAATGATCTTCCAAACCGAGAAAAATCTTAAGGATTATGGAGACAAGATACCTGCAGACAAGAGAAGTGCAATTGAAAGTGCTCTTGCTCAACTCAAGGAAGCTCATAAAGCAGGAGATATAGCAGCCATCGACAAAGCCATGGATAATATGAACAACGCATGGCACGCCGCTTCTGAAGACATGGCAAGAGCTGCTCAAAGTGGGCCTTCACAAAGTTCTTCCAGTGATTCAGGCTCTTCCACTGGCAGCAACGGCAGCGATAAAGAGGTCACCGATGTTGACTTTGAAGAAGTGAAGTAAAAGACGATTAGTAATAATCAATAAATAACATAAAATCCCTGTAAACAAATAGTTTACGGGGATTTTTATTTTAAATAATTTATCGAGTACTATTGTTTTTGATTGTTTTTTATCATACATTTGTACCATTATTGTACCGGAACTTAATTGGTGATGAAGTGAAACTTATGAGCACTTATGACTACTAATGAGTACTTAAATGGCGATAAAGATACCGATGAATAAGATTCAGAAACAATGTGCAGTGTGTGGACAGCCTTTCGTTCCGAAGACGGTTGATTCTGTTTATTGCTCTAAAACGTGCGGCAATGCGGCATATCGTGAAAAGAAACGGCAAAAGCGAAAAGAAGAAGAAAAGCAAGCGGTCGTAGCTAAAATACCAGATGACCGTCTCTATATTTCCGTTCCTGAAGCAATCGCACTTTTCGGTGTTGCCAAGAGTACGCTCTATCGCCTTATTCGGCAAAAGCGAATTCCTGCTATCAACTTAGGGGCTCGTCTTGTTCGGATAGACCGAGCAGCGATAGAGGAAATGTTTCCTGTTCGCCAAACACCCCTTAAAAAGGAGAAGCCGACAACAAAGCTTTATAGCCTTGAGCCACAAGATTGTTATACAATCGGCGAGATTGCCAAAAAGTTTGGCATCTCAGATAGCACAGTATATAAACATATTCGCAAATATTCTATTCCAACTCGACAGATTGGCAACTATGTTTATGCTCCGAAAACTGAAATAGATAATTTGTATAATCAATAACAATATACCACATGAAACAACTCTCCAATACAAAAGTAACTGTCCGGATTCGCAAAGCAGAAGACCGTAAAGAGTGGTATGTTTATATTGAAAGCTATCCGGTAAATGTTCCCGGCAAGCAAACGCCGCAACGTATCCGTGAATATCTGAATCGCTGTGTCACTACTGTTGAATGGGATAAAAAACGTACTGCCCGAACTGATGCGGATGGAACAAAAAGCTACAAACCCAAGCGCGATGATAATGGAATAATCGTTTGTCGGAGCGAAAAAGACCAAGAGACCATGCTATATGCCGATGGAATTCGCAAGCTTCGCCAACGGGAATACGACAATGCCGACTTATATAGCGATACAGAAAGTGCACAAGTTGAACAAAAGGAGCGTTCACAGCAGAATTTTGTAGAGTATTTTAATGTCACAGCCAAGAAACGCCATGCTCAAAGTTCAGATTCTATTCGTGTGAACTGGAAACGAGCATACGAATTAATAAAGCTTTTCGCCGGAGATACATTGCCTTTTTCCAAAATAGACAATCGTTTTGCAGAAGATTTCAAGTTGTATCTTTTGTCTGCTCCTTGTGGAGGAAATAAAAGTGGAACCATTTCTCGCAATACAGCTGTAACCTACTTCTCCATTTTCAAAGCAGCTTTAAAACAAGCTTTTGTTGATGGATACCTGACGACAGACTTATCGGCAAAAATCAAAGGCATACCGGAACAAGAATCTCGACGCGAGTATTTAACAGTTGAAGAACTCAATGTTCTCGCCGGCACACCATGCGAACGGGATGTTCTAAAACGGGCTGCATTGTTTTCGGCTCTTACCGGCTTGCGTCATTGTGATATTCAGAAATTACGATGGAAAGAAATCAGCATGAACGGCAATCAAGCTCAACTGCATTTCACGCAGCAAAAAACAAAAGGCGTTGAATATATGCCCATTTCCCAACAAGCACTTGAATTATGCGGTGAAC
>JAHDRO010000358.1 GCA_018433265.1 Bacteroidales bacterium | reverse complement strand
TTGAGCGGAGAAATATATAATGTCCTTATTGGATGATAGTCTCATGACATTATTTATGGGATAACTTCTCGTATTTTTATTGAGTATGTAAGGAACAAGAATCCAAGTACTGTCAGGTATATCAGGATAATACAAGAAAAAATCCTTAACAGGCACATTAGCAGCGCCCAATACTCTTGGACGTGCGGCGTACTCTAACATTTTAAGTCCATTCTCGCAATTAGCAATCCTGGATTCCACTTTTCTGTTAAATATTTCATCTTTACTTATTTCAAGGAGTTGTTGATATATTGCTATTGCTTCCTCAAAACGATAGTTTTTGCTATGTTCTTCAGCAGAAATAAACTTTGATTTAAGGTCAGGTGTTTGCCCGAAAGATAGACCACCAGCTAGCAGGAAAAGTAATAGCACGCAGATTGACCTATTCATAATATCAACAAAATATTGTATATTACAAAAGTACGAATTTCTTTATATATTGGGAAAAAATAGTATTTTTGTACCTTAATTTTCCTTGAATTTTATATAATTTAAAAACAGATATTCATGCAAAGTAAAGGTGCCATAAAATTATTGGCAATAGTTATCGCCCTGGCTTGTATTTATCAGCTGTCATTTACATTGGCAGTAAAACATCAAGAAAAGAAAGCAGTTCAATATGCCGAGAGGGCAGTTAAGATTGAGCAGACACTTCCTTCTTTCCAAAATGTTCCAGAATTAGATAGAGCCTATTATCTTGACTCCTTGCGTAACCTAAAGGAGAAATTTTATATTGATTCTATCTCTGCTGAGAAGGTTTATCTGGGTTTTACCTACAAGGAAATAAAAGAAAGAGAGGTGAGCCTTGGTCTTGACTTGAAAGGTGGAATGAATGTTATGTTGGAAGTTAGTGTCGCAGATCTTGTTAATTCACTTGCCAATAATAACACATCTCCTCAGTTCATAGAAGCCATGAGGGTAGCCCGGGAAAACCAGGCCAATTCCAAGTCAGATTTCATTACTCTTTTTGCAGAGGCATGGGACAAGGTTGCTCCTGGACAAAGGTTGTCTCAGATATTCGGAACATATGAAATGAGAGACAAGATAAAACCAGAATCCACAAATGATGAAGTTATTGCAGTTATAAGGAAAGAGGCTGAAAGCGCAATTTCTAACTCTTTTAATGTTTTAAGAAACCGTATCGACCGTTTTGGTGTTACACAGCCAAATATTCCGAAAATTGGAAATACAGGACGTATTCTTGTTGAGCTACCTGGTGTTAAGGAGCCGGAGCGTGTCAGAAAACTTCTTCAGGGTACTGCTTCTCTCGAATTCTGGGAGACATATGAAAATCCTGAGGTTTACAAATATTTGGCAGAGGCTAATAATGTAATAAAAGATTACTTAGCTTCAGGTATTACAAAAGATTCACTGTCTTCTACTGATACTTTGGCAGCAAGTGCAAAATCTGTTTCTGATTCTTCTAAGAGTGCAGAGGCCGATTCACTTCTTTCTCAGATTAGAGCTACAGATTCTCTTTCTGTTGATGATAAGACTCTTGCCAAGGACAATCCTCTGATTTTCCTGCTTAATCCTAATGTTTATCAGGGACAGCTTATGGAAGGGCCATGTGTTGGAAGAGCTCACTACAAGGATACTGCTAAAATTGGTGCATGGCTAAGGTTGCCACAAGTTCAGGCAGTATTTCCTTCAGATTTAAAGCTATTATGGACAGTAAAACCTATTGATAAAGCAGGTACAATTTATGAACTTATCGCAATCAAGGCAAATACTCGTGATGGCAAGGCACCTCTGGATGGAAGTGTTATAACTGACGCTAGCAAATCATTTGGTAGTACAAGAGGTACTCCTGAGGTCGACATGGGCATGAATGCCGAGGGCGCAAGGACCTGGGCTACAATGACAGCAAATAACATTGGAAAATGTATTGCAATTGTTCTTGATGGGATGGTTTACTCCTATCCGAGAGTAAATTCTGAAATATCTGGTGGAAGGTCTCAGATTACCGGTAATTTTACAGTACAGGAAGCAGATGACTTGGTTAATGTTCTCAAATCCGGAAAACTTCCTGCTCCTGCGAGAATTGTACAGGAGGCAGTTGTGGGCCCGACACTCGGTACAGAGTCAATTAATGCCGGAATGCTGTCATTTCTTATAGCATTTCTGCTTGTACTGATTTATATGATCTTTTTCTATAATGGTGCAGGAGTCGCGGCTTGTGTATCTCTTATAGCCAACGTTCTGTTTTTGCTGGGTACATTGGTTTCGTTTGGCGCAGTGCTTACACTTCCTGG
>JAHDRO010000260.1 GCA_018433265.1 Bacteroidales bacterium | reverse complement strand
TGATACAGGATTGAAATATGCACTCTCCAAAAAAACAGAAGTTGTTCTGTCAGAAATACCCGAATCCAAACCTCCAAAAACACCTCCAATACACATTGGCCTGCTAATATTACAGATCATAACATCCTCCGTATGGAGTTCTCTTTCTACACCGTCAAGAGTAACAAAACGTTCACCATTTCTTGCATATCTTACAACAACTCTGTCTCCCTCAATTTTGTCTCTGTCAAAAGCATGAAGCGGCTGTCCGGTTTCAAATAAAATAAAATTAGTGATATCTACAACATTATTAATAGGTCTTAGGCCAATCGACTTTAATGTGCTCTGTAGCCATTCTGGGGACGGGGCTATTTTGATGTTATCGAAGGTTAATCCCGAATACCTTGGAGCTCCTTCAGTAGCAACAACTTCAATATCTACACTATTCGTGGCATCATCAGCTCTTTTCAAAGTATCAAATGAGGATACATCCGGCATGCGCATCTCACCTCCACTCATATTAAGCCTCAAATAGGCTGATAAATCTCTTGCCACTCCAATATGTGATGCTGCATCAACTCTATTTGGTGTTAATCCTATTTCAAATAGGGTATCGTTCTTAAAATCAAAAAAATCTTTTGCTGCAGTACCCGGAACAGCGCTCTCAGGCAATACCATTATTCCTTCATGTGAAGCACCAAGTCTCAGTTCATCTTCAGCACATATCATTCCCTGACTCTCAATGCCTCTAATTTTGGATTTCTTAATTTTAACTTTTTCTCCACTGTAAAATAAAAGTGTTGTTCCAACAGTTGCGACCATAACTTTCTGACCAGCTGCAACATTTGGAGCACCACAAACAATTTGCAGCGGATCACCCTGACCAATATTTACTTTAGTAATACTAAGCTTGTCTGCATCAGGGTGCTTATAGCACTCAAGCACTTCACCAACAACCACTCCTGCAAGGCCTCCCGGAATTTGCTCAATCAATTCCATCCCCTCAACTTCGAGACCAATAGTATTTAATATATTAGCAACTTCTTCAGGATTTAAATTAATATCAACGTATTTTTTGAGCCAATTAAATGATATATTCATAACAATTTATTAATAACTTTAAAACAGAGATTCTACAAACTCTTTTTTATTAAAAATCTGCAAATCTTCAATTTTCTCCCCAACACCAATAAACTTCACAGGAATCTTAAATTGATCAGAAATACCGATAACAACACCGCCTTTTGCTGTTCCGTCCAATTTGGTAATTGCAAGTGCAGTGACATCAGTGGCTTTAGTAAATTCCTTGGCCTGCTGAAAGGCATTTTGGCCTGTAGAACCATCGAGTATAAGTAAAACTTCGTGAGGTGCATCAGGAATAATTTTTTTAATTACATTTCTTATCTTAGAAAGTTCGTTCATAAGATTAACCTTGTTATGAAGACGACCTGCAGTATCAATAAGCACTACGTCTGCCCCCTGTGCAACTGCAGAAGAGACAGTATCATACGCCACAGAAGCAGGATCTGCCCCCATTGCCTGTTTGACAATTGGAACTCCTGCACGCTCACTCCATATGGTCAACTGTTCTACAGCCGCAGCTCTAAAAGTATCCGCAGCACCAATAATAACTTTATATCCCGAATTCTTAAGGCGTGCCGCAAGTTTTCCAATTGTTGTAGTTTTACCTACCCCATTCACTCCG
>JAHDRO010000096.1 GCA_018433265.1 Bacteroidales bacterium | reverse complement strand
TTGATATATTTGATATGAGTTAATAACATCTTCGTAACCATCACAAATCGTCGTCAGATAAGCGCCGTCTAAATAAGTATCTTTATCAAGAATTATAAAATCAGAAATGCGACCTTTAACAAAATCAATTTTTGGAAAACCATCTTTGGAAGTTTCGATTGTTTTAATCATTCTACTTCTATCTCCCAATCTGTATTTGATTATTGGAAAACAATTAGAATACAAGTCTGTTACAAGAATATCTCCCATTTCGCCGGTTTCATTAATAATGCGATTACCTGAATCAACAATATCTAAATGAACAAAATCAGCATTTACAGTCAAATACTCTTCATCCGGTTTTTGTACAGCTATGTGGAAAACCTCAACTGAACCATATTGATCCATTATTTTACAGTTAAAAGCCTTTTCCATTTTTATACGGACCGGTTTTGCTAATGGTGAAGTGGTTGACCAGATAAGCTTCAGACCACCTACTTTTACATTATTCTTATTAATATAATCCGCAATTTTTTCTAGCGAACCGCAATAACCAACAAGATATTTTATTTTTCTTTTTGAGATAAGATTTACAAAATGCTCAATATTCTCATTTGTAACACTTGTTGCATCCAGGAATATTCTTTTAGTCGGCCACCAAATAATAAAGTTTCTAATTTTCTGTAATAATGTCTTGGGGACACTCCTATTAACCACACCATTATTATCTCCTGGATGCACACCCCACCAATTTAACGATCTCCAACCAACTATTTCAATTGGCACTGTTTTATCCTTATACACTTTTAAAGGTTTTCCAGTAGATCCTCCTGTAGTAGCCTCTTTCATCCGACCCTTGACAGCAACTTTAGAAAAGAAATCACTGGTGTACTTCCTAATCATATCTTTTTCTAAAACAGGCACCTTATCCCAATCACTTTCTGTAACAAACTTACTGGGATTAAATCCTACTCTATCATAAAATGATTTGTAAAATGGAGAATAAAGATATGCAGATTGAACTAATTCTATACGAGATTGTAAACTTAAAGAAACTTTCTTTTCGATAGGATAATTTTCATAATCTATTGCACTCCGATAAGCTCTAAAAGCCTTATTCCGAAAAAGAAAGTTTTTTAACCAAAAAACACTTTTCTTCATTTGTATACTCTAATTAATTAATAAAAGATAATCGAATAATTCTTGTGTTTTTATGTGTAAACAGGAAACAGAAGCGCAGTAAATTTGGGAAAATAGACTACAGTGAATATGGGAACAGACAGTGTAGTATATTTGGGAACAAGACTGCAGTGTGATTCCCGAAATCACTGCAGTTTTGAATTCTGCTAACATTTATGCGAAATAGGTATTTTTTAAATAAATAAACGTCTAATAAATGTCATATTTTGAGGGTTAGTTATCAAAGCAGGAATTTAAAGAATGTTTGATCTTATCTTCAGGATAGTGAGTTCTAACAGATTGTCGACCGACATTTCCAATCCTATAAATTTGAGATTTGTCTTTTAATACTTGAACGAAGATATTATAAAGTTCTTCACTATTATCTCCTGAATATATAAATCCATTTATACCACTTTCAACAATTAAGTCTACAGATTTAACGCCATTAGAAACAATAAGTAACTTTCCACATTCCAATGCATCTAATGGAGGTATCCCAAATGGTTCAAACAATGATGCATGAACAAAAATATCTGTTTGTTTCATTAAATGATTGTAAATATTGTCTTCGA
>JAHDRO010000249.1 GCA_018433265.1 Bacteroidales bacterium | reverse complement strand
TTTGGATACACCGATGTGGGAGGAATTGTTAAGGGTGGCAAAAGTGAACTTTACACTGGACGAATAAATCTCGAAACAGAAGTAGGTAAACTTCTCAAATTTGGAGTTAACGCATCAGGATCAAACAGAAGAGCGAACAATAAAGATGCGCTTCTTAGCAGCATTCCAAGATTCAGACCAGATTTTGAAGCATATAATCCTGATGGAAGCATCAATATAGTTCCTTCAAATACAACAATTGAGAATCCATATATCACTTATTTGAACAGAAATGACGGTATTGGAAAAGTTTTGAATGCAACAGCATTTGCTGAACTCAAAATTATCCCCGGGCTAAAATTCAAATCTGCCGGAACTATCAATTACTCAAGCTCTTCTTATGACATTTTCAACAAAAAGGGTACCCGTGGATATGATTCAAATTATAATTACAGATCTCTTTCAATCGGAGAATCAAATACACTCGTATGGGACAATACCCTTAACTATGCGGCAGTATTAGGCAAACACGACATAGTAGCTGTTCTCGGACAATCTATTGAATCATACAAATACAAAAATCTTAGAGCTAGTGGTACAGGTTTCCCCGACGAAAAGATTCTGATTAACATAAACAGTGCCGCCACAACAGATGGATACAGTGATGAGTATGGAAGCAGACTTGCTTCATTTTTTGCCCGTGTCAACTACAAGTATATGAACAGATACTTGGTTACTGCAACGTTCCGTGCGGACGGGTCGTCAAAATTTGGTCCTAACAATCGCTGGGGATACTTTCCTTCAGGAGCATTGGCATGGATTATCTCAGAAGAGAAGTTTATGCAGCCGATAAATAATATTGTGCCTTACCTTAAGCTCAGATTCTCAATGGGCGAATCCGGGTCTCAGAACCTTGGATACTATGACTGGATGACAACATTAACTGCTGCCCCATATACTGAACAAGCTGGTATTAAGCCCTCAAATCTTGGCAACCCTTCTCTTCAATGGGAAAATTCCACTCTTACAGACATAGGCATTGATTTTGGTCTGCTTAGAGAGAGATTACGCGGTACTTTGGGATATTACAGCAAAAAGGTAGAAAATTTGATCTACTCAGGATCTGTCCCTGTTAACTCTTCTTTCCAAACCATCAATCAGAATATTGGCTCCATAACCAATAGAGGATGGGAGTTTGAAATAACAGGTGATGTAATTAAGAAAAAGGACTTGTTGCTTTCAATAGGTTTCAACGTTGCAACTAACAAAGGTATAGTAAATAAACTGGACGGTGTACAGAAAGAGATAATTATGCCTTATTATTATGAGTACGTAAAATTGGTTGAAGGAGGTAAACTTGGAGACTGGTATGGCTACAAAACTGCAGGAAGACAGTTTGCAACTGCCGAAGAGATCTATGCACTTAAAACCATTAACCCGACTACCGGTGCACAAACCAGTTACAGAGTATCGAGAGAATTACCGGGAGATCCTTATGTGCTAGACCAAAATGGAGACGGCAAAATTGACAAGACAGACAGAGTAGTGTTAGGCAATTTCAATCCCAAATTCTTTGGAGGTTTCAATTTGGCATTAACCTATAAGAATTTATACGCTTCTGCTGTTTTTACGTATTCATATGGTGCTAAAAGATTGTGGAAATATGTTTATGATGCAGTTAATTCAGGAACATCTACTTATAATGCTTACAACTATCTTGTTAAAAACGGATATGTATTCACAAAGGACCCTATGTCGAGAGTCCCGAGAATGAGTCTGTCATATATATTGACTGATGCCTATATTTACGATGCCTCCTTTATAAAACTCAACACACTAAATATTAACTACAGACTCCCACAAAAATGGTTTGAGAAAAGATTCCTCAGCAATGTAGATATTACATTCCAGGCTGCAAATCTCTTTACAATTACAAAGTATCCAGGATTTGACCCACAAGGTAACTTCGGTAGCCCCGATATGGGTTCAAGTTATGTTGTTGGAACCCGAAGTGCTCAAGAACTTATTGGCGTTGGTACCGGTGTTGACTATAGCACCTATCCTTCTACCAGAACCTTCAGCCTGGGACTAAAATTAACCTTTAAATAGAAGCTGAATTATGAAACGAGTATTTAAAATAACATTAATATTGTTAACACTTTATTCTCTGTCGTCATGTGATGATTTCCTTAGTATTAACCCTCCTCACAAAATGACATTGGATAACGCTGTAACAGACTATGATGGTGCAGTATCGATCCTGAATGGGATGTACGCATCTATATCTACAGGGAATGGAAGTTCCATTGTAGATTATTTTGGAGGGTCACCATATGTATCCCTATCAGCTCAAGCCGGCATATCAAGGGTTAATGGTTCAGTATTTTACCCGATGTCATA
The DNA here is from genome assembly GCA_018433265.1 of Bacteroidales bacterium. Next base: position 3,593 of record JAHDRO010000249.1, on the reverse strand, counting down.
CAACTCCACCTACTCTTCATTCTCCAATTATTGGAGACATTGGTACAGTTGCATCAACTCGGCAAATGCTGCAATAAGCGGTATTCAAAAACTACCTGACAGTAAATTCCCGTCTGTAGAGACAAAAAATAGGATGATAGGCGAAGCCAGAACCTTCAGAGCCTGGGTTTATTCTCATCTGTTGTGGTGTTTTTCGCATTTCTGGGCAGATGACGAGTATGGAGTTCTCTGGAGAGAAGAGGTGGCAACTTTTGACAATATTTTTATTGACAGAATTTCCGTAAAAGATAGTTATGACAAGATATTCGCAGATGTTGACGCTGGAATTGCAACACTACCAGACTACACAACCTCCAAAAGGCTCTCCAAGCAAATGGCTCAGGTACTAAAAGCCAAATTGCTTCTCAATAGAGGCTGGGCTGGTGATTATCAGGCTGCTCTCGACATTGTAAATACAGTGATCGCAACAGCTCCTGCAATTTTCAAGATGGATCCAGATATGAAGAAAATGTATCAGGATGCATGGGATTCCAAGGAGGTGCTCTTTGCAAGATATATGGAAGATAATATGGGAAGAGCTTATGGAGAAGGTACTTATTCTCAAACCATTATCCAGGCCGGAGATCAATGGACAGTTGATAATCAGAATAACCCTTCTTCTCTGAAGTCCTTCTATCCCGAATTTGACAACTGGATTCATGCAGATCAGAGATATAATGTAACTATGGGCTGGGCAAGAGCAATAAGTGCCACCGGAATTCTCTACTTCTGTCCTACCAAACTTGCAAGGCAGGGGCGTGCATCTACAGATTTGATGAACGATAAGTTCACAACATACTATTTCCGTTACCCTGAACTTTACCTTATGCAGGCAGAACTTAGAGCAAGAACAAATGCAAGTATAGCAAGCTCCATAGAACCCATTAATACAATGAGGTCACAGAGAACAAATCCAGTTTTGCCTCAACTTGCAGTCCCGGGGAGTAGGGATGAACTCATGGATTTAATATTCAAAGAGTACTGTCTTGAACTTTATATGGAAAATGGCAGTGAATGGTTTGCATCCTTAAGATTCAAAAAGAATAATCAACCAATGCTATACGCACTCAAACCTGATGTTACACCTGTCGATCCAAACTTGTACTGCTGGCCTATACCGTCTACAGAGACTAGTGCCAACAAGTTTATAAAATCAAATCCGGGTTATGATAATTAAAAATATTTGATATGAAAAAGATTTTAATAATAACACTCATTGCATCATTACCTCTTATCTTTTCCTGTAAAGATGATTACGAAGTATTGATCCCAATACCCGATGACATAACATTCAATGAACTTCAATTGCAAAGTTATTCTCATGTTATTCCTGAAGGCGGTTTTTCATCAGGAGGAATAAGATTCAACACTAAGAAAAACGCTGATGGCTCCTTCAGTGGCTTTGCCTACTCCAATCAAAACAACAGATCTTTTGTATGGAGTAACTCACAGGCTGCCAGAGACACAAACATTCTGAGCGTTTATACTGCATACCGAAATATGACTCAAGTATATGCAGTTGTATGTGCCAATAATGAAGCCGAGACCTATTTCACTCTCGAAGCTCCAACTGTGATTGAACATATTTTGGTGGCTAATAACACTTACAATTACCTTGCAATGAACTATGGAGCAAATTCGGGAAGGGCCATAGCCAATCCTAACATTCCTTCTGCACCTGTAGCCATATGGAATACATATGTCCCAGGTGTTACCAGAAAATTGAACTTGACAGGAGATTATTACAAAGTAATAGCCAAAGGTTATAATGGAAGTACCTTAACAGGTTCTGTCGATATCTATCTATGCTGCAGGAAAAATGCAGATCCTCTGAACCCTAATTTTTCGTTCCTTAGAACAGACTGGGTTAAGGCAGACCTTACCTCCCTGGGTGCAGTTACCAAAGTAACCTTCACTACAAGTTGTTCATACAAGGACGCTTCAGGTAATGATCTGATAAATTCCTATTTCTGCATTGACGGTATAAGACTCAAAAAAACCGAATAAAATGAAACGCATTTTCTTACTCTCTCTTGCAGTAGTTACACTTACCATTGCATCAGCTCAAAACAGAAAGGTAAATTTACTTTCCAACATACCGTTCGAGAAAGCTGCCCAAATGGCAAAAAAGGAGAACAAACTTCTTTTCCTCGACTTTGGCTCTCCAAGATGTTCTCCTTGTCTCTATATGAAGAATAAAATCTTCACCATTGACAGCGTGGCCGATTTCGTCAATAGTCACTTTATCAGTGTAGATTATATGGAAGGAGCAGAAAAAACAAGATTAAGCCAAATCTATGGAGTTTACACTGAACCGGTTTTCCTGATTGTTGACCCTGAAGGAAATCTTATGCACAGAACTGAAGGTAGATGCACTGCCGGAGAGATGTTAGAGAGATTCCGACAAGGCCTTGACAGAGAAAACAACCTTGCTGCACAGTCTCGTGATTATAAAAATGGAAGAAGAGATCCAGATTTTATCTTATCCTACCTTAACACTTTGCACATAGCAGGTCTTAGAGAAGAGAAGCAGGCCGTACTGAAAAATATTTTCTCAGACAATTTCCCTTTGGATTCACTTAAAAAACCTTCATATTGGAATGTTTATGAAAAATTCGATGAGTCTGCTACCAGCCGTCAGACACTCTTCGTAATGGATCATTTTCAGGAATTCATTGATCTTTTTGGCGAAAAAAATGTATACTCTAAAATTGATCAACTTTATGGTAGCAAAGCGAGAATATATATTTTTGGTAAATCTGCTCCAATAGAAGATCCTGATTTTTTTACAGTTCTAAAATATGCGCAGAAGAGTGATCATCCAAATGCTTCAATCTGGCTTACTTATTTGGTCCCGGCTCAGTATAAATTTTCAGACTGGGTTGAGATGGCTAAGGCAGTTGAAAGTGCGATGTCATTCAACATACTCAAAGGCACTTCTCGCAATCTGTATAAAAAAAGCATGTCAGAACAGCTTGCCTGGTATTGCAATGATGTCAACGCCCTTCTGTATTCAATAAAGTGGATCGACGAACTTATTCCTCAAGTGGATAATGAGATGAAACAATCTCTTCTATATACAAAGAACGAAGTAATAGAAAAAATTAAAGTTTTAAACAAATAGTAATAGCTTGATAATTAAACGAGAAAGAGGGTGCTCAGCTCAACAGGGCACCCTCTTTCTTTTATTTAAAACACTAATATCCAAAGATTTCCTTAAGCTTAGCAGTCAATTGTTCAGTATCAAATTTACCAACAATTCTGCCTTCCCTGTCAATCATTCCACTATTCTTCTCATCAATTGTACTACTAACGGTAAATTTTAACAAACCTGGCCGGATATTAACCTGTTTAGCCGGTGCAATACTGAAAAATGTAAGTAATAAAAGTGCCTATAAAATTTTTTTCATAACATTAAAAAAATAACTCTTTAGTATAATTAACAAACTTCCGGGATTTTCCCCTAAAATATTTTATCAAAATTTTAGGGGAAAATCAAATTCAATTGTATAATTAATAGTATGTTTTCAATATAGTTTAGTTTGAATTTAGTT
>JAHDRO010000204.1 GCA_018433265.1 Bacteroidales bacterium | reverse complement strand
GAGATATCTTGGCAATGTACAGACAAACTTATGATGGTACACAATTTGACCAGACAGCAAATCTTTTTGTAGTTGTTCCACGTAAAGATGCCGTAAGAGGAGAGTATCAAGATACTGTAAGGCCTGTTTCAACCTTTATGACTAATGATATGAGAGCTTTGTTAAATTCTTTGAAGCCTGGCGTTACAGAAAGGAATAGAACTATTGCCGTCATTCAATGCTCCTACTCTCATGTCATTCAACTAAGAGACTGGTTACCTGATGAAGTTGGAGGTGTGGCCTATTTTGCTTTCGACAATCCGGCACAAAGTCCAAAAATTCCTATATATTCTGGTACAACAACATTGCCTAAAAGCTATTCTATTTGTGGACAACATCGGTATAGAGAAGATGCAGCTATTTGGACTTTCAGAGAAACAAACAGAATAGCAACAATAAACTGGGATAAAACACGAAAGATAATAGAACCTCAGCTTATGTCTTTGGAAGATGCGATGTTTAGAGATGCTGCAAATATTGAAACAGCCGCAACAAAATTAATAAATAACGGTAAACCTGAAGAAGCAAAAAAAATGTTGACAGAATTCACAAACAATTTTGCTGCTGCTGCAATGAGAAGATGGTCAGAGCTCAAAGCTGAACTTTGGATAATTTTTGCACGGAGCATGTAGCATATTTTTTAACCACTCCCCCTTTTTCATTACCTTTGCTCGGTTTTAACAATTTTAATCGGAAACATAATGGGAGACAATAGAGTTGCAAAGCTATATCTCGAATCAGGGGTTGAATTTGTCGGTTACTCATTTGGAAACGACCAAGCCATTGATGGTGAGGTCGTTTTTTCTACAGCTATGGTTGGTTATCCCGAAAGTCTAACTGATCCCTCCTATTCAGGACAGATACTGTGTGTTACTTTTCCTCTAGTAGGAAACTACGGTGTTCCGGAAGATACTTTAATTAACAATCTTTCTACACTGTTTGAATCTGAGAAAATCCATGTAAGAGGATTAATTATTTCTGACTATTCATTCAATTACAGTCACTGGAATGCAGCCAAAAGTCTCGATAAATGGCTTAAAGAGAACAATATAACAGGCATTTATGGAGTTGATACAAGAGAACTTACAAAAATTTTAAGAGAAGAAGGATCGCTACTTGGTAAAATTATTCCAGAAGGCACTTCTCTGGAAGGCTACTATGATCCTAACACTGTCAATCAGGTTGATATTGTAAGTTGCAAAGAAGTTATTCATTATGGTTCGGGCTATAAGAAAATTGTTCTTGTAGATTGTGGAGTAAAGCACAATATCATAAGGTGTCTTTTAAGAAGAGGTGTCGAAATAATCAGGGTTCCATGGAATTTTAACTTTCATACTATTGATTATGATGGTTTATTTATTTCAAATGGACCGGGTAATCCTGAGTTTTGTACTACAGCTATTGATAATATCGCCAGGGCATTTGAAATGGAAAAGCCAATTTTTGGAATTTGTATGGGGAATCAATTAATGGCTAAAGCTGGTGGAGCTAGAACATACAAAATGAAATATGGTCATAGGAGCCACAATCAACCTGTAAGATTGGTTAATTCTGACCGATGTTTCATAACATCTCAAAACCACGGATTTGCCGTTGATAATTCAACGCTCGGCACAAATTGGGAACCTCTCTTTATTAATATGAACGATAATTCAAATGAAGGGATAAAGCATAAATATAAACCATTTTTTTCGTGTCAATTTCATCCTGAGGCCTCAAGTGGTCCTACAGATACTGAATTCCTATTTGATGACTTTATTAAACAACTGTAATAATGGAAAGAAATCTTAATAAAGTACTTCTTCTTGGTTCTGGAGCTCTTAAAATAGGAGAAGCTGGAGAATTTGACTATTCAGGTTCTCAGGCCCTTAAAGCTTTAAAGGAAGAAGGTATTGCAACAGTCCTTATAAATCCAAATATAGCAACGGTTCAAACATCTGAAGGAGTAGCTGATAAAATATATTTTTTACCGGTAACTCCTTATTTTGTTGAAGAAGTGATAAAGAAAGAGAAACCTGATGGGATTTTACTTGCATTCGGAGGACAAACAGCTTTAAATTGCGGTGTGCAACTCCACAAATCCGGTGTTTTTGACAGATATAATCTAAAAGTTCTTGGGACACCTGTTCAAGCAATAATAGATACTGAAGACAGAGAGTTGTTTAAAGAAAGATTGGAAGAGATATCTGTCAAAACAATTAATAGTCAAGCTGTTGAAAATCTTGATGATGCAGTTACTGCAGCAAAAATTTTAGGATATCCTGTAATATTAAGAGCTGCCTATGCATTAGGTGGGATGGGAAGCGGTTTTTGTGACAATGAAGAAGAACTGGTTATACTTGCAAAAAAGGCATTTTCATATTCTCCTCAAGTTTTAATAGAAAAGTCTCTCAAAGGCTGGAAGGAAATTGAATATGAGGTTGTGAGAGACAGATATGATAACTGTATAACTGTCTGTAATATGGAAAACTTTGACCCTCTTGGGATTCACACAGGTGAAAGTATTGTTGTGGCGCCATCTCAGACTCTTACAAACCGAGAATATCATCTTTTAAGAGAATTATCCATAAGAATCGTTAGACACATTGGTATTATAGGTGAATGTAATGTTCAGTATGCTTTTGATCCTAAATCAGAAGATTATAGGGTAATTGAGGTCAATGCAAGATTGAGCAGATCGTCTGCTTTAGCTTCTAAAGCAACTGGTTATCCTCTTGCATTTGTAGCTGCAAAACTTGGTCTTGGATATGGCCTTTTTGAATTGAAAAACTCTGTAACCAAAAGTACTCCTGCATTCTTTGAACCTGCTCTTGATTATATTGTT
>JAHDRO010000006.1 GCA_018433265.1 Bacteroidales bacterium | reverse complement strand
GCAGAAAATTATACTGGCAAAACAACAGGACCGGTCAAAACATTCATTGTTCTTTTCACTGGAGAGCACATTGAATCATAAGCACCCGCTATTCATTCTGTCCAATAAAATTGATTGGGAGATGTTTGAAAGAGAGTTCTTACCCTTGTATTGTCCCGATAACTGGCGTCCGGCGAAACCTATTCGTCTGATGGTGGGGTTATTGATCCTGAAACATGTTCGCGATCTCTCTGACGGAAGCGTGGTAGAACGAAGAATATCACCTTTCCCACGGATTATAAACTGGCAAAGAAAATTATCAAGCGTTGCTGGAAGATAGCCGACAGGAATGATTTGGAGTTGCACCAAAGTTACAGGCGAATCCTAAAAGATCTTTCCTGCGACCAACGCTTCCGCTACACAAAATTCTGGACAGTGCCTCAAGTGTCAGAAAAAGTCTTGACTATTACATTTTTATATTTGGATTTAGTCCTGTGTCTGATGTATAAATGAGTTGTCCGGGTTTATCTGATGTTTACCGTCAATCTCCTCCAATTTAAATGTTGAACCGATTTTCATGTCTTCTTTTAAGTTGGACATACTTGCCTGACTGTTCATTTTCATCTGTTTTCTGATGTAGGCAGGTTGATTTTCCAATTCCTTAATGTTGTCGCCCTCTTCAATAATCAGAGCAGGTTTAACTCGTTTTTCACTTCTGTCGTCCTCTTGCGGTGACTCAGAATTTTTAATTCTGGTTTTTAAGGGAGTTATGGGCTCTCTTTTAACACCTGTGGCTTGTTGATAAAAATCTGAACCGCTTTTGGTATCTTGTAAGGAGAACTGTTCGGGCAGCACGCTGTCACTTCCGAGTACAACAGATTCTACGAGTTTATCTCCATCAGACGATATTTGAGGCAGTGAGTTCATGTCAAATCCTGTTGCTACAACTGTTACGCTGATGGATTCACCCATGCTTTCATTACAAACTACACCTCTCTTAAAGTGTTCAGGATGGTTGCCGGTATATTCTTTTACATAGTCCATTATCTGTGACAGCTCTGCCATAGTAAGTCCCTTTTCTCTTCCAGAAGTGATATTTACCAGTACATTTTTTGCTGTTGTTAAATCACAATCGTTGAGCAAAGGTGATGAGAATGCTTCTTCTACAGCTCGTACTGCTCTGTTTTCTCCTTCTGCAGACCCGCTTCCCATCAGAGCCATTCCACTATTACTCATTACCATTCTGACATCTGCAAAGTCAACATTTATAAAGCCAGGTCTGGTGATTATCTCTGCTATACCTTTTACGGCAGTGCTTAAAACTGTATCTGCCTTTGGAAACGCATCAAAAATAGTTAGGTCGCCGAAAATACTGTATAACTTTTGATTGTCAATGATTAGCAGGCAATCGACGTATTTTTCCAGTTCTCTAATACCTAATATGGCTCTTTTCATGAATTCCACTCCTTCATCCCTGAATGGGAGAGTAACAACGGCAACAGTCAGGATGCCCATTTCTTTAGCTACTTTTGCTATAACAGGAGTGGCACCAGTCCCGGTTCCGCCTCCCATACCAGCAGTAAGAAAAATCATCTCTGTCATTCCCTCCAGTTTTTCTCTAATTTGATCAATAGATTCTTCTGCTGCTTTCCTTCCCTGTTCTGGGTTACAGCCTGCACCGAGCCCTCGTGTCACAACATTTCCCAACTGAAGTTTTTCAGTTACAGGGCTGATGGCAAGGGATTGAGTGTCAGTATTGCAAATCATGAAATCGACATTTTTAATACCTTGACGAAACATTTCGCTCACGGCATTACAACCTCCACCTCCTACACCAATAACCTTAATTATAGAGTTGTCTGATTCCCAATCAATCGGTATGTATTCTTTCATAATTAAGCTTCGTTTGAACTGTTAAATATGTCACCAATCATTATCTCTCCAAAAGATTTCATAAAACTTCTTTTTTTATGTGGTTTTTCTGACTTATCTTTTTTATCGTCATTTTTTGTTTGAGGTGAGACTGCCACCTCTTCTTCAGGAAATAGTTCATCGCTATACGCAGCAGAAACAGCAATTGAACTTTTTTTCATTTCTTCGAGTTCAAATCCATGGATAATCAATCCTACAGCAGTTGAAGATCCTGGTTTAAATGTTCCTTCGCAACCATCAAAAACAACACTTGGGTCTGGAGATGCGATTCTTGCATCCAAACCTGTCTTAAGCGAGACAAAATCACGAAGATCTTTGAGTTGAGAAGAACCACCGGTAATTACAATCCCGGCATGAAGTTTATCCTGGTATCCTGAATTTTCAATTTCGTACATTATAGCCTCAATAATTTCTTCTACTCTCGCCTCAATAATGCCAGCTATAACTTTAAAAGCGACCTCTCTCGAATCACGCCCACCAAGACCTGGTATTATTACAGTCTTATTATCCGGAGCACGGTCACTGTAGCAAGAACCATATTGGATCTTCATCTGTTCAGCATTTCGGAGAGATACGCCACATCCTTGACGGAGGTCTTCAGTAATGGAATTCCCGCCGAAAGGTATTACTGCAGTATGCCTGATAATGTTATCCTGTATTATAAGAAGGTCTGTTGTCCCTCCTCCCATGTCAACCATTGCAACACCAAGTTCCATTTCGTCTTCTGTGAGAACTGCCTTGGCCGATGCGACCGGTTCCAGGATTATATCTTTTAACTTTAAGCCTGCTCTTTCGATAACAATTTTACTGTGCTCAAAGGAATTGGTCTTGCCTATAAAAAGCTTGTAATCTCCTTCAATACGAGTCCCAGTCATGCCTACTGCCTCTTTTACACCAACATTGTCGTCGACATTATATGATTGAGGAATAACATGAAGAATTTTTTCTCCAGCGTTGACTCTTGAATTGAACATTTCTCTCTCCATCTCTTCGACTTCCCTGTTTGTAATCCATTCTGATGACCGGCTTCTGTTCCTGCTGATTCTTGCCGAGTTACATTTTATATTCTGCCCTGCTATACCGACGTATACTTCACTAATTTCAATGCCCTCTGCTCTTATTTCTTCGAGAGTCGGTTTAAGAGATTCCAGAACGTTTTGAATATTGACAACTTCACCACGCATTACCCCTTTTGAAGGGGCTTCTTTCAATGCCCCAATCCTGTAACCGGATTCACTTTTTTCACCTACAACAGAGACGACCTTTGTTGTCCCAAGGTCTACGGCTGCGACAAGTTTTTTCATATCTCAATGTTTTTATTTGTTTTTTTACATACTATCTGTTTGTCAAACTGAAGGTTAATTTTGCAGTATTTCTCCGGACCGACGTTTGGAAGTATATCCTTATAAAAGGCATACAATTTTTTGAACTTATATTCTATCTTGTCCATATTTCCAAATATTATTTCAAAATATCCATCACGGGGGATGAAGCTTAAAATACCTCTGCTGTCAACATATATCTGTTCAATTAATGCATCCCAGGATTCGTTTTTTAAGATATATAAACATAAATCCTTAAGAGAATTAGCCCACTGTTCGTTGTTTTTGACATATCCGTTGTATTTTGGAGGAATTTTAAGCGGAATCTCTCCAGATACAACAGGAACAAAAGGGGAGAATCCTTTTATTAATGGAAATACATAAGCGTTTTCATCCATGTAAAAACCTCCATTTTCTGTCTGAAGTCTGAGAATCGGTTTTCTTTGTAAAATTATAACTCTCAAAATACCGTCTCTCGTATAGCTTACTTCAGATTTTTTGACGGCAGTTCTTTTATTTAGAAGTTGTTCTATCTGGTAATTGTTAATATGGCGTAACTTGCTCTCTCCTGGAGTTATACCATTATCGACGATCAAATCTGCAATCTCTGTTTTTGAAACGAATCTTATCTCGGCACTGTCAAGTATTACAACTTTTATTTGATGGCACATTTCGTGCATTTTGCCCTCTTTTGTTATTTTAGATGAGAAGATGAAATAGCAACAAAGTACTCCGGTCAGAAGCAGATAAAGAATAATTATGAGAGTTTTTTTTAGCATTTTGATTTTGCAGAAACTAATTGTGTTATTGGATTTACGAAACGGTCAATGTCTCCTGCGCCGAATGTGACTAAAACATCTATATCTATCTTTGCCAAGTAGTTTATTAGTTCTTCCTTGTGCAACATTATTTTACTGTCGAGGCTGACGTTTTTATATATTATTTCGGATGTTACTCCTTCTATTGGTTCTTCTCTTGCAGGATAAATGTCGAGCAAAATTAGTTCATCCAGAAGACTGAGACTTTTTGCAAATTCTTCGGCAAAGTCCCTTGTTCTTGTATAGAGATGCGGCTGGAAAATTCCTGTAATCTTTCTTCCAGCAAAGATTTCTCTCAAAGAGCTTATTGCAGAAGATAATTCTTTTGGATGGTGAGCATAATCGTCGACATAGGAACATTTTTCGTTCTTTACTCTTATGTCAAGTCTACGTTCAACTCCTGCAAACGTTTTGAGACTGTTTTTTAAATCTTCGGGGGAGATGCCCTCGAGAAGAGCAATCGAAGAGGCGGCAATGGAATTTTCAATGTTTATCCATCCTGGTATTCCTACAGTGCAATTTTTTATAACGCCACCAGGATAGTTAAGATCAAAATTAAAAAAGCCATCTTCCAATACTTTGATTGACGACGCATAGAAATCGCAGGGAATGTCATAGGAATATTCATATACTCTCTCTGCTTTTACAGAGCTGAGGTCTATGTCAGTGCCTTTTTTGACGATAAGTG